>CANOPF010000001.1 GCA_947568535.1 uncultured Clostridium sp.
TTATACAAAGCAAATAGAAAGCAGAAAACAAGCAGAAGAAAGAATAAAGCAGTTACAAGAACTAGAAGAAAAAGAAGATTCATTAATAGACATTAACAAACTTGTAAGTGATTTTGTTAATATGAAAAAAATAACAAGAACAATGCTTGTATCTTTAGTAGATAAGATAGAAATATCAGAAAATAAAGAAATAACGATATATTATAAATTCAATATTTTAAATATGGGAAATGAAAATAAATTACAAAATGTTGGCTAAATTTAAAAAAATAGTCATAATGGAATATTAGGACCATTATTGTATTATTAATATTAGCAGGAATAGTTATTTCTTCTATAACAGCAGAAAATGGAATATTAGGTAAAGCTAAATTAGCAGAAGTAAGAACAGAAGAAGAGCAAGCAAGAGAAAAGTTAGTATTAGGTGAATTAGTAGTAGACAAGCAAACCGATGCCAAATATAATCAAGAAGAATATATCGATAAAAAATTAACAGCACAAGAAGGGATGACTCTATTAGCACCCAATATAGTTTTAGTGGATGGATGGAAATTTGAAATTGATAGAAGTGTTCCTAAAATAAGTCAAGCAATGGGGAAAGATGAAACAGCTAAACCAGAGGAAGAACCAGAAGATGCTATACCACAATATGTATCAGAAGGTTTAGTTCTATTATATGATGGCAAAAATAATACAGGGGAAGGTCATAGTGATAACACAAAGATATGGAAAAATTTAGCACAAGTTGTTCAACGAAGTTCAGAAGACATTGATGCAGAATTGATAAATATAGAACAAACAGAAAATAGTGGATGGAAGGGCAATTGCTTAAGATTAGATGGAATAGATAACTGGGTAAAAATGACTAGTTTATATTATCCTAATATGACAATAGAAATTGTTGTAAAATCTTTGAGTTTTAGAGAAGGTACAGAAGAAATGTATATTGCTAATATCCAAACAGGAGGAATGTTAATTGGTAAAGAGACTAATGATATGTTAAAGGGACAGGGCTATATTAATGGCAGATATCAGGCAATTGGATCTAGTAAAGAGATTGTACATAATAAAGTTTACTCATTATCTACAGGGTATAATGGACAATCACAATATTTTTCTGTAGATGGTGAAATGCAGAAACAAGATATAGCAGGAACTTTTACTGGACCAAGTGATAATACTGTTTTTGCTTTAGGTGTAAATCCAGATGGTCAAGGAAGAGAAGGCGTATCTAGCCATATAGACATATATTCTGTTAGGATATATAATCGTTGCCTTACAGAGGAAGAAATACAAAAAAATTATGAATTAGATAAAAAAAGATATCCGATAACACCAGTAGAAGAACCTTCTCCTTTAGGATATGTAACAGAGGGATTACAGTTATTATACGATGGAAAACGAAATTATCCTTATGGTTATAATAAAGCAGCTACACGATGGAGAGATTTAAGTGGAAAGGGAAGACATGTTTCTGTCACAAGAACTAGTGGATGGAATAACCATGCCTTAGTTTTTGATGGTATAGATGATTTTGCCAGAATAGCAGTTATGAATTATAGTACAATAACGATGGAAGTAGTAGTGGAGTCAAATCAAGAACCATTATATAATACAGGATATGTAATCAGTAATATAGAATCTGGTGGTTATGGTATTTTCTCTTATGGTCCATTGATTTATGGAGGAATCATTCGTGTAAATAATTTTTATCAACAGTGTATAGAAAATAAAACAATGTCAGAGAATAAAATGAGTACAGTTTCTGTGTCATATGATGGGAACAAATTAGTTGCCATTCAAAATGGAAATAGAGCAGAAATTAATTTACGAGGGAAGGTCAATATGTCCTCTATGCCACTGACATTAGGATGTAATCCAGAGGGGTCTAATAGTGGCATGGAGTACTTTAAAGGAAAGATTTACGCAGTCAGAGTTTATGATAGAGCATTAAGTGATGAAGAAAAAAACAAAAATTATGAGATTGATCAGCAACGATTCGATATTTAGTTTTTTTGAATTATACCACAAGCTATTTTTGTACCAGAATTTCCGACTTGGTTGAGTAGTAAAGTCATCAGGTGAATCGTGAATAATAACGACTTTACCTAGAAGATCGTTTAGTTTAAACTTGCGAATCAAAACACGCATATAAGCATAGCCGTTATTTTCAATTAATGGTGGTAAATCACCAAGATGGAAAGGATGAGGACAATGCGTAGGATTTAAATGTGATTTTGCCATGGCAAATTCGTCACTTTGTGTTCCTATACAAGAAGTTCCTTCATGAATGTGAAAGCCAAAGAATCTACCTGAGCAACTGTTATTGGTTTGTGGTAGTCCATTTATTTGAGCAGTAACGAGTATACCATCTCTAGTTTCTTTAAAAGTAACTGTTCCATTAATTTTTGGATACTTCTTTCCTCCTTTTATCTGTGCTTTAGCACGTCTAATAATATTAGTAAACATAAAATAAACACCTCTGCTAGTAGTATATGCAAAAAATCGAGTTATGTTCAATTGTAATTAAACTATACAAAAAAATTCAAATAAATGGTTTAATGGTAGGAGAAATCTTATGAACTATCAGCATATGTATAAAATCCCAGGGAACTTTTCCAATATAATTGAATAGTGATGAAGAATATTTAACTGGTTATGGTGGAGGAATAGAAAACAAGGTTCAATTATTAGCACACGAAAAAATGATATGAGTTAAATTTTATTTCTAAACGAGGTAATGTATTATGATAAGATGTAAATGGTGTAATATAAAAAATCAGAAATATGTGGAATATCATGATTATGAATGGTGTCAACCAAATGGGGAGGATAACTATTTATTTGAAATGTTAATACTAGAGTCCTTTCAAGCAGGACTTTCTTGGGAATGTGTATTAAATAAGAGAGAAAGTTTTAGAAAAGCATTTGATCACTTTGATCTAGATAAAATATGTAACTATGATGATAGGAAAGTAAAAGAACTATTAGAAAACAAAAACATTATAAGAAATAAACGAAAAATAAAAGCAACGATAAATAATAGTAAGATCTTTAAAGATATACAAAAAGAATATGGTACATTTCATCAGTATATAAAGACATTTAGCCAAGATACTATTATTTATGAAATAGGTAAAACAACCAATCAGTTATCAGATATATTATCAGAAGATTTACAAAAAAGAGGAATGAAGTTTGTGGGAAGTACAATTATATATTCTTATTTGCAGGCCATAGGCGTGATTTATTCACATGACAAAGAATGCTTTCTATATCATGATAAAAACTTCATTAGCGAACAAAATAAAAAATAAATATTCATTATGATCCAAATGTGTTAATATTGATTTAGTATAAATAAAAGATATATATGAGAAAGGAATAGGTAAACTGGAGAAATCAAAAATTTATTGTACCAATAAAATATCGCTAGAAAGTGTGGCTAATATTTATGAGAGATTAGGTGTAGATTTAGAAGGAAAAGTATACAATAGGAACAATGTGTAAAAAGACTTATGATTAAATAGTGGGAATGCAATAAAATATAGATGGAATTTTGGTAACCAAAAAATTAGTAAAAACTAATTCTTTGGTTGTTTTTCTTGCGAATTTTTTTAAAGATTACTGCTTTTTCATGTTTAAGTGACATGTGCCGAAAAGGAAAAAGTAATAAATCTTTTCTTGACTAATAAAATTAAGTAAGCTATTTTGGCCGATGTCAAGTATCGATTGCAGATACAGAGGTATACATAGCAAAAAACAAGAGAAAGGTAATGTTAAAAATGCAAGAAAAGATTATCCAGTATTTAAAAAAAACAAAAAATCCCTATGAAATCAAGGTTGGAAATATGTTTGTCAATATAGAATACACTAAAAATGATAAAAAGTTTGATGAATGTATGCTAAATATTTTAAAACAAAAAATAGAAAAATAAAATGACCTTATTTTGTCAGCATTTAAGAAAATTAATCATGTAATACAAAGTTTTTTTATTTGTTTTGAAGAAGGGAGTGAAAAAAACAATAATGGCAGGAAGAAAATCAAAATATTCTTCTACAGAGAATAATGGTTTAAAGAATAAAATATGGTCAGTTGCATTATATATAAGACTTTCGCAAGAAGATGCAGACAATGGAGAAGACAAGCAAGAAAGTAATAGCGTAACGAGTCAAAAGACATTATTAAACGAATTCATAGAAGAACATGATGATTTGATAGTTTATGATACTTATATAGATGATGGATTTACAGGAACAGATTTTAATAGACCATCGTTTCAAAGATTACTAGAAGATATGAGAAATGGAAATATTAACTGTGTCATTGTAAAAGATTTATCAAGACTTGGAAGAAATTATATAGAAGTAGGAAATTATATAGAGCAAGTTTTTCCATTATTTAATATACGATTTATTGCCATTAACGATCAAGTAGATAGTTTTAAAAATCCATCAAGTACAAACACGATCTTAGTACCATTTAAGAATTTAATCAATGATGAATACTGTAGAGATACTTCAATTAAAATTAGAACATCGTTAAACGGAAAAAAGAAAAAAGGAGAGTTTATAGGAGCATTTCCATCTTATGGTTATATTAAAGATCCAAAAGATAAGCACAAATTAATAATTGATGAAAGTGTAGCTGGTATTATAAGAAAAATATTTGATTGGAATGTGAATGAGGGACTAGGAAAGATAGCAATTTGTCATAAATTAAATGATTTAGGAATTTTAAATCCTACAGGACATAAGAAACTAGAACTAGGACAAAATTATCATAACTATGGAATACAAGATAATACATATACTTGGACACCTTCTACAGTGCGAAATATTTTAAATAATGAAGTGTATATAGGAAATACCGTTCAGGGAAAAAGAAAAACCAAAAGCTATAAAGTACATAAAGTAGAGGCTGTTCCAAAAGAAGAATGGGTTATCGTTCCAAACACACATGAGCCAATAATTGATAAAGAAACTTTTGAGAAAGCACAAGAATTATCTAGAAGAGATACAAAAATATCTCAAAAAACAAAAGAATTATCAGTATGGGCAGGTTTCTTAAAATGTGCAGATTGCCAAAGAGCTATGAATAAAAAAAGTAGTACAAATAAAAGTGGAAGTAAATATGAATATTATATTTGTAGCACTTATAGAAAAAAATCAAATAACTTATGCACGAAACATTCTATTAAAGTAGAAAATTTAGAAAAAGCAGTTTTACAAGCCATTAATTTACATATTCATTTATTCATCAATACAGAAAAAATTGTACAACAAATCAATGGTAGTAGTTTTCAAAATGCTAAAAATAAAAATATGGAGAACATGATAATGGCAAAACAAAGTGAAATTTCTAAAATATCAAATTTCAAAAGGACTCTTTATGAAGATTGGAAAAATGAAGATATTACAAGAGAGGAATATTTAGAATATAAGCAAAAATATGAAAATGATATAGAAAGATTAAAACAAAATATAGAAAGACTGAAAAACGAAAAACAACAGTGTGAAAGACAAAATATAAGTCGCAATGAATGGATAGAAACATTTAAAGAACAAAAGAGTATTAGTCAACTATCAAGAAATATAATGATGGAACTAATAGATTGTATATATGTAAAAGAAAACGCAGATATCATGATACAATTTAAGTTTGAAAATGAATTTAAAAGATGTCAAGAATATATACAAAACAACAAAAATGTATTATGGAAACAAGTAGCAAGTTTATCATAAAAGAAAGAGAACAATAGTGATGGAATAATTTTACTACTATAAAAATATAGGAAACCAGACAGACTAAATGTTCGACCACAAAAAATACTTTAGTATTTGTTTGTAGAATTTTAACACAAATCACGAAGCGATTTTGTGTTGTTATAATGACCCAAGCAGGTGGTGTGGCAGCACCAGTAGGAGGGCAGATTTTTAGTGAAATTTTGCCATACTTAGAGATAAATCAGGGAAATGAGGAAGAGATCGAGAAAATAGAAGAAATAGAAGCACCAGATTTATTAGAAAAGACATTAGAAGAAGCACAAAAAATAGCACAAGAAAGTGAAATAGAGTTAGTTATTGAAAATCAGGAAGAAGAAATAGATACCCAAATAGAAGTAGTAAAAGACCAGACGCCAAAAGCAGGAATTACCATTAGAAAAGGTAGTAAGATTTATATCAAATATCAATAAAAAATGTAATGCAATAAGAGAATAATTTGACAAATGTTTCATTTTTTGATATAACAATAAAAATGAAAAAAGAAGGAGAAGCAAAAATGAAACATTTAATTGATATTAAAGATTTATCGGTAGAAGAAATCAAAGAATTAATCGAAGTGGCTAAAGATATTATCAACCATAAAGAGAAATATTCTCATAAATGTGATGGTAAGAAATTAGCTACTTTATTTTTTGAACCAAGTACAAGAACTAGACTTAGTTTTGAGGCAGCAATGATGGAATTAGGAGGAAATGTCATTGGGTTCTCAGAAGCATCTTCTAGTTCTGTATCAAAAGGAGAAACCGTTGCAGACACAACTAGGGTGGTTAGTTGTTATAGTGACATTATTGCTATGAGACATCCTAAGGAAGGTGCACCATTAGTAGCTTCCATGAAATCAACTATTCCAATTATTAATGCTGGAGATGGAGGACATAACCATCCAACACAAACATTAACAGATTTATTAACCATTCAATGTGAAAAAGGTCGATTAGAAAATTTAACCATTGGTCTTTGTGGAGATTTAAAGTTTGGGCGAACAGTGCATTCTTTAATTACAGCAATGGCTAGATACAAAAATATTAAATTTGTCTTGATTGCACCAAAAGAACTAGTTATTCCCGAATATATTAAAAAGGATATTTTAGAAAAAAATCAGATTGAATATTGTGAAACCCATGATATAGAAGAGTATATGGATCAATTAGATGTTTTATATATGACTAGAGTTCAAAAGGAAAGATTTTTTAACGAAGATGATTATATTAGATTAAAAGATTATTATATTTTAAATCAAGAAAAATTAGGAAAAGCAAAAGAAGATTTAGCTATTTTACATCCATTACCAAGAGTAAATGAAATTGCAACAGATGTAGATGAGGATAAAAGAGCCTGCTATTTTAAACAAGTAGAATATGGTAAATATATAAGAATGGCACTTATTTTGAAGTTGTTGGAGGTTAAATAAATGAAAATAGATAGTATCAAAAATGGAATCGTAATCGACCACATCCAAGCGAAAAAAGGGATGGAAATTTATGAAGCATTAATGTTAAAAGATTTAGATTGTTCAGTAGCTATTATAACCAATGCTAAAAGTAAAAAGATGGGAAGAAAAGACATTATAAAGATTGATAAAGATATAGAAGTTAATATGGAAATGATTGGTTTTATTGAGCCAAATGCCACCATTAATCGAGTAAAGGATGATAAATTAGTAGATAAATATCAAGTTAAATTACCAGAGAAAATTGTGAATCTTACTAAATGCCAAAATCCAAGATGTATTACTTCCATAGAGAAAGATTTAGAACAAGTATTTCTTTTGGCGGATCGAGAAAACCAAATTTATCGTTGCCAATATTGTGAAATGAGTTTAAAATAATTGAATAAAACAAAAATCTCTTAATAAGATATATTAAGAGATTTTTTCTTAAATAACTATACAAAATAGCAATTTAGTTATATAATGTAAAAAATGTTACTGTAGGGAAGGTGTGATAAAATGAACTTAAAAAAAATATTAATTGGTTTGGAAGGGCTTAAAATAAAAGGGAATATTGAATCAGAGATAAATGGTATAGAATCTAATTCGAAAGAGATAAAAGAAGGTTATTTATTCATTGCTATTAAGGGATTTGATACAGATGGACATCAATATATAAAAGGTGCGATAGAAAATGGAGCAACAGCAATTATGATGGAAGACGGATATGATGTAAAGCAATTAGCTATACCAGAAGAAATTACGATTATTATGGTACAAAATACAAGAAGAGCCTTAGCTATTTGTTCTGCTAATTTTTATGGGAATCCATCGAAAAAGTTTAAATTGATAGGCGTTACGGGAACAAAAGGAAAAACCACAACTACGTTTATGATTAAAGAAATTTTAGAAAAAGCAGGTAAAAAAGTAGGATTAATTGGTACAATTGCTATTTATCGAGAAGGAAGGAAAATAAAAGATAGTGCAAGAACAACACCAGAAAGTTTAGAACTACAAAGAGAATTTGCAGAAATGGCAGATGCAGGGGTAGAAGTAGTTGTTATGGAGGTTTCTTCACAAAGTTTAAAATTACATCGAGTAGATGCATGTGAATTTGATATGGTATTATTCACTAATTTTTCTGAAGATCATATTAGCCCAAAAGAACATCCAGACATGGAAGATTATTTCCAATCTAAACTAAAATTATTTGAGATGTGTAAGACAGGAATCGTTAATACAGATGATTTATATGGTGCTAAAATCCCTAATTTATTTCCAAATCATCATATCATAACTTATGGCATTGATAACTTTGCTAATGTATTGGCCAAAGATATAACTATTACCAATTCTTATGTTGATTTTAAAGTAAAAATAACCGATAAGAATGAAAGAGTAAAAACAGGTATTCCAGGAAGATTTAGCGTGTATAATTCATTAGCTGCTATATGTGTAGCACAAAAATTTGGTGTATTACCAGTAACTATAAAAGAAGCATTAGAAGAGGTAAGAGTGCCAGGAAGATCTGAGTTAGTTAATAATAAAAGAGAATTATCAATTATGATAGATTATGCACATTCACCAGAAAGTTTACAAAACATATTACAAGCGGTAAAAAGTTATACCAGAGGGAAAGTGATTTCTGTATTTGGATGTGGTGGAGATAGAGATAGTAGTAAAAGACCAATTATGGGAGAGATTTCAGGAAGAATTGCTGATTTTACTTTTATTACATCCGATAATCCAAGAACAGAGGATCCCCAAGAAATTGTTAAACAAATTGAAGAAGGAATGAAAAAAACAAAGGGGAAATACAAAGTCATCGTGGATAGAACAGAAGCCATTAGATCAGCCATTCAAATGGCAACAAAAAAAGATATTATTGTTCTTGCTGGAAAAGGGCATGAGCCATATCAAGAAATTAATGGTGTCAAATATTCTTATGATGAGAGAGTTATTGTTAATGAGATTATTAATCATTAAGAAGGAAATAAAAGAAACTACAGAAACGAGAAAGGTTTGGTAAAATGAGAGTAGAAACAAGTATGTTAATCATAACATTTATTACAGCAATTATATTAGGTTTCGTTATTATACCAATATTGAGAAAATTAAAAGTAGGGCAAATCGAAAGAGATGATGGACCACAATCTCATTTAAAGAAACAAGGAACGCCAACAATGGGTGGAATAATCATGATTATTGCTATGATTGTGGTAGTTACTGGCGTATATATTTTTTTAACCGTTCAAGGCCATAATGAAACAGCAAATAGACTAATTCCCATGCTGATTTTAACTATAGGATTTGGCGTAATTGGTTTTATTGATGATTTTAAAAAACTAGTATTAAAAAATACAAAGGGTTTAAAACCAAGTTATAAAATGCTAGGCTTATTGTTCATATCTGTTATTTATGTAGTTTATTTAGTACAAGGATTACAAGTAGGAACAGATACATATATTCCTATTTTTAAAATATATATGAATATACCGATTTATTTTTATATCCCATTTGCAATTATTGTCATTTTGGGAACAACGAATGCAATTAATTTAACAGATGGTATTGATGGACTTTCATCAAGTGTATCAGCTATTATTATTACTTGTTTAACTGTGGTAGGCATGATGTCTGGAATTGCTGAGATATCCATATTTGGGAGTATTGTGATAGGGTCTGTACTTGGTTTTTTGATGTTTAATTTACATCCAGCAAAGGTTTTTATGGGAGATACAGGCTCTTTACTTCTAGGAGGTGTTATTTCTGCTATTGCACTTTATTTGAAAATGCCATTACTATTAATTGTCATTGCTTTAATTCCTGTTTTAGAAACACTTTCAGTTATGATACAAGTTATGTATTTTAAAAAGACAGGAAAAAGATTTTTCAAAATGGCACCATTACATCATCACTATGAACTATTAGGATGGAAAGAGAGTAAAGTAGTGATTATATTTAGTTTAATTACACTAATTTTGTGTGTAATTGGATTAAAAATAGTTTAATAAAATAGGGAAGGGAAAGTTATTGGCATGGCAAAGAAAAGAAAAGAAAAGAGTTTTTCAAGTTTTTTAAACAATCCAATTGATTTTACATTATTAATTACCATATTGTTACTACTAGCCATAGGTTTAGTTATGGTGCTATCGGCAAGTTCTCCTTCTGCTCTGTCAGAAAGTGGAGATAGTTATGCTTATTTTTCAAAACAATTACTTTTTGCTATTTTAGGGATTATTGCTATGTTATTTATCTCTAAGATTGACTATCGATTTTATCAAAAGTTTTATAAACATGCTTGGTGGATAGCTCTAATTTTATTAGCCCTTGTATTATTAGTAGGAAGAGAAGTAAATGGTGCACAAAGATGGATATATGTAACAGATACATTGTCTGTTCAGCCTTCTGAGATGGTAAAAATGCTGATGATCCTATTTTATGCAGGAATTTTAATGAAAAATAGAGACGAGTTAGGTAAATATAAAGAAGGATTTATCAAACATATGTGTTTTCTTGCACCAATTATAGGATTATTATTGTTAGAACCGCATTTTAGTGCATCAATGGTTATCATTGGTATTTGTTCTATTATGATGATTGTGGCAGGTTGTAAATTTTTACATTTTGCAGCTACTGGTAGTCTTGTAGGAATACCAGCAATTCTAGCCTTAATCATTTTAGAACCATATCGATTACAAAGAGTTGTTACCTTCCTTGATCCATGGAAAGATGCAACAGATACAGGATGGCAGGTTATACAAAGTTTATATGCTATAGGTTCACGGAGGACTATTTGGAGCAGGACTAGGAGAAAGCAAGCAAAAATTTCTATATATACCAGAACCTCATAATGATTTTATCTTTTCTATATTAGGAGAAGAATTAGGTTTTATTGGTTCTGCCATTGTATTAATTTTATTTGCTATTTTTATTTGGAGAGGAATTCTAATTGCTATGAGAGCACCAGATATGTTTGGTAGCCTTGTAGCAGTGGGAATAACGGCATTAGTGGCTATTCAAGTTATCATCAATGTGGCTGTAGTAACTTCATCTATGCCAGCAACAGGAATGCCATTACCATTTTTTAGTTATCGGTGGAACCGCTTTATTTATACTATTATGTGAAATGGGAGTTTTACTCAATATATCTAGAGCAAGTGCAAAATCATAAATTTTCCATACACAATAAAAGGAGAGAAATATGAAAGTAATCATAGCAGCAGCTGGAACAGCTGGACATATTAATCCTGGAATTGCTATTGCTAATAAAATTAAACAAGAACAAAAAGATTCAGAGATTTTATTTATCGGAACAACCAGAGGATTGGAAAATGATTTAGTTCCACGTGCTGGTTATTCCTTGAAGACAATCGAGGCTTATGGATTAAGTAAGCAGATTTCGATAGATAACCTAAAGAAAATGTATAAGACATGTAAAGGATATGGAGAAGCAAAGAAAATTATTCGTGAATTTAAGCCAGATATAGTAATAGGAACAGGTGGGTATATTTGTGGAGCAACGATTACAGCAGCTCATCAACTAAAAATTCCTACTATGTTACATGAAAGTAATGCTTTTCCTGGAAAAGCGGTTAAAATGTTAGCGAAAAAAACAGATACAATTTTAGTTTCCTTTCCCGATGCTAAGTCAAGGATGAAAAGAGCTAAACATGTAGTGCATACAGGAACACCTGTTAAGATAAAAAAGCAAACTTATGGCATAAAGGAAAAGGGTAAAATTTTAAGAGAACTAGGACTAAATGAGATAAAACCAATTGTTGTGGTATCAGGAGGAAGTCAAGGGGCACAAAAGATTAATGAAGCCATGTTAGCTTTAGTCAAAAACAAAAAAAATAAAAACTATCAAGTTATTTGGGCAACTGGACCAAAACAATTTGATAAAATAGAAAAAGAAATCAAGATAAATCTAGTAGATGGCATTAAGATACTTCCTTATATTTATCATATGGAAGAAATCATGAATATCGCTGATTTGGCAATTGGAAGAGCTGGTGCTATGACAGTAACAGAAATTGCTAATTTAGGAAAGCCATCAATTCTTGTGCCACTACCTAATGTGAGTCATAACCATCAATTGTATAATGCACAAGTTTTGGAGAAAGTAGGAGCAACTAAAATTATCTTAAATGAGGAATTAACAGGTGAGAAACTAAATCGAGAAATAGAAAATATTGTATTAGATCCAGTTAGAATGAAAGAAATGGGGCAAAATGCTCTTCAACTTTCGACCAATTGTGTAGAAGATAAGATTTATCAGGAAGTGATAAATCTATTAGAGAGAAAAGGAAGGAAGTAAATGCTAAAAAATAGACAATTGAATAAAGTTATCTTAGTATTATTTTTAATAGGAATGATTATTATTAGTGGGCTCGGCATTTTCTTTCTGAACTCACTGAATAGTTTACATGAACAAATACAAGTAGGACAAGTTATTGATCTACAAAGTTTACAAAATAAGACAATAGCTATATTAGTAATAGCAGGTATTTTATTTGCTGTTGTTGGTATAACCGTAGTTCTATTTCTATCTCAATATATTCTTTATCCGATTAACAAATTAATTCAAAGTCCAGAAAAGTTGACAGAAGAGGAAAAAGTAACGAATCGAATGCTTAAAACTAAAAATCGAGGAGAAACACAAAATTTAGAAAATATTTTTGGTATAATGACTACAAGATTAAAAGATAGATTAAGTGAAGTATCTACACAAAAAAATCAAATGGAAACGATTTTGCTTCATATGACAGATGGAATCATAGCTTTTAATATGACAGGAGACATTATTTTAATTAATCCAGCCGCTAAAAAATTCTTAAGTATTGCCCCAGAAGATAATACATTTGAAGATATTTTTAAAAAATTTGAATTGAATATTAATATGGAAAAGATAATTTATTTAGAGAGTTGGACTTCAACAGAACAGAGAATTCAAGTAGAAGATAAATATGTTAATGTTTTTTTTGCTCCATTTAAAAATGAAACAGATAGACCAGATGGTGTTATTGCTGTTATACAAGATATTACCGAACATGTTAAGTTAGATAATATGCAAAAAGAATTTGTGGCAGATGTATCCCATGAACTAAAAACGCCAATTACTTCAATTATGGGATATGCAGATACTCTGTTGGAAGGAGCATATGATAAAGAAACACAAGAAAAATTTTTAACAGTAATTGCTACAGAGGCAAGAAGAATGGCAAAATTAGTAACTGATCTATTAACCTTATCACGTTATGATAATAATAAGAAGAGAACCCAAAAAGAAACCTTTGATTTAGGTGATTTAGTTAAAAAATGTCAAGATAAATTAGCGATAGAAATCAAAAAGAAAAACCATAAAGTTAATTGTTTTGTAACAGCAGATGTTCCTCCCGTTTATGCTGATAAATATGACATTGAAAGGGTAGTATTAAATATTTTAACCAATAGTATAAAATATACAAAAGATGGAGGAGAAATTAAGATCTATGTAGGATTTGTTTATAATGATGCTTATATTAAGGTTTTTGATAATGGGATTGGTATACCAGAAGAAGACTTAAACCGAATCTTTGAGAGATTTTATCGAGTTGATAAGGCACGTACAAGAGAAATGGGAGGTACGGGATTAGGACTATCTATTGCCAAAGAAATTTTGGATAAGAATGGTGGAAGTATTGCCATTAAGAGTGTGGTGGGAGAAGGAACTGAGGTTGTAATAAGGATTCCCACTAAACAATAATGGTTTGTTATAGCTTTAAATTTAAATATCTTTAATTTTTGATTGATTAGTAACAGAAATTAATGTATAATAGAAGAAGGTAAAAAAGGAGAGAGAGAATTGAGTGAAAAAGCAAAAGAAATATTAGAATGGATATATTGTATTGTTATTGCTTTAGTATTAGCAATATTATTTCGTTATTTTATTGGTACACCAACGATTGTTAAACAAGTGTCAATGTACCCTACATTAATACAAGATGAAAGATTATGGCTAAATCGTTGGGGGAGGACAACTCACACATTACCCAAAAGAGGAGAAATTATTACATTTGAAGAGCCAGCAAAAATAACCTATACATCGTTAGAAATCGATCAAAATAATCCAGTAGCACAATATAATCAAAAAAGTGCTTTACAATGGTTTGTTCAAAACTTTCTAGAAATTGGTAAAAGAAGTTATATAAAAAGAGTAGTTGCTTTACCAGGAGAGCATGTCGAAATCAAAGAAGGAAAGGTATATATTAATGGAGAAATACTAGATGAGCCATATTTACAACCAGGAATAGTTACCGATGTAAAAAAGGGAGAAAATTTCGATAATTTTGTTGTACCAGAAAACCATATATTTGCTATAGGAGATAATAGAAATCATAGTACAGATTGTAGGGCTTTTGGATGTATTCCTTTACAGTCAATTGAAAGTACAGTAGCTATTAGAATTTGGCCATTAAGCCGATGGGGAGAAGTCAAATAATGTTTGAACAAATTAGAGGGAATCAACCAATCAAGGAAATATTATCTAAGTCAATAGAAAAGGGAACGATATCCCATAGTTATTTATTCCTTGGCATACAAGGAATAGGAAAGAGAATGTTAGCGACCGAATTTGCAAAAAAAATTTTATGTCCAAATAAAGAACAAGAACATGAGAATCATCCTGATTTTATGTATATTGAACCAGATGGAAATAGCATAAAGATTGAGCAAATACGTGTTTTACAAAGGAAAATACAAGAAAAACCGATTCTATCTGAAAAAAAAGTATATATGATTGATGAGGCAGACAAGATGACCATAGAAGCGCAAAATTGTTTACTAAAGACACTAGAAGAGCCACCAGAATTTGCTACCATTTTGTTAATTGGTACCAATGAACATGCCTTTTTACCTACCATAAAATCTAGATGTATGATCTTATCATTTCAGCCAATTGAAGAAGTAGAAATAAAGAAGTATATGGAACAAAATTATGGAATGAAAGATTGGACAGAAAATGATTTAGTTATGTTCCAAGGAAGTATAGGAAAAGCCATTACATTAAAAGATAAACAGACAGAGTTTCGAGAAATACAAAATATGATAGAAAGTTTACCACAAACGGATTTGATATCGATGATAGAGTTAGCAGAGCCATTATATCAAGCCAAAGAAGAAATTGAAGAACTATTAGAATATATGAATATTTTATTATTAAAACAAGCAAAAAAAAATAATGTATACACAAATTGTATAAAAATGGTGGAAAATACGAAGAAAAGGTTAAAGCAAAATGCAAATTATGATATGAGTATAGACAACTTATTGTTTAATATGTGGGAGGAATTTAATTGAAAAATATAATTGGAGTCAGATTTAAGAAATTAGGAAAAATATATTTTTTTAATCCAAAAAATTTAAGAGTAAGAAAAGGAGATAAGGTTATTGTAGAAACCGCTCAAGGAGAAGAATATGGCGAAGTAATGATTCCTAATCGTTGGGTAGAAGATGAGAAAATTGTATCTCCTTTAAAAAAAGTGTTAAGAATAGCAAACTACAAAGATCATAAGCACTTTGAAGAATGTAGAAGAAAAGAAAAAGAAGCATATGAAACATGTCTAAAAAAAATAAAAGAACATAAATTAGGTATGACATTAAGAGATGTAGAATATAAATTTGATTATAGTAAGATTTTATTTTATTTTACAGCAGATGGAAGAATTGATTTTCGTGATTTAGTTAAAGATTTAGCCGCTATCTATAAGACACGAATTGAGTTAAGACAAATTGGCGTAAGAGATGAAGTAAAAAGAATTGGTGGAAATGGAGTTTGTGGTAGAGAACTTTGTTGTTGCTCTTTTTTACGTGATTTTGAAACGGTTTCTATAAAAATGGCAAAAGAGCAAAATTTATCTTTAAATCCATCTAAAATATCAGGAAACTGTGGAAGACTAATGTGTTGTTTGAAATATGAAAATGATGTATATGAGGAGAAAATCAAAAAACTTCCTAACATAGGAGCAATAGTCAAAACGGAAGATGGTCAGGGAGAGGTAGATGCTATTGAAACATTAAAAGAAAGAGTTAGAGTTAAAATAAAAGATGTAGAAGGTGAAGGATATTTCTATAAGAAATATAATGTAAAAGACATTAAAATTATTAAAAATGCGATAGTAGAAAAAATAAATCAAGAAGAATTAGAAAAATTGAAGGAATTAGAAGGAAACTAAGATGTATTAGGAGGTGAAAAAATGGCATATAAAATTACGGATAAATGTATTTCTTGTGGAGCTTGTGCAGGTGAATGCCCAGTTGGATGTATTTCTCAAGGCGACGAACGATTTGTAATTGATGCATCAGCGTGCATTAGTTGTGGTACTTGTGCAGGTGTTTGCCCAGTAGAAGCACCAGAAGAAGAATAAAAATAGGACAAAAAAGAAAAGAGCTTAAATGATTAAATAAAAATAATCATTTAAGCTCTTTTCTTTTTTGTCTGCGTATAATCTTGACAAACCATAAGCAAATTGATAAGATATACTTGGAATTTTAGATAATGGAGGAAAAAATGATCATATATCCAAAAGAACATTTCAGAAAAGTAGAACAAATTACGATAGAATTTTTGAGACAAAATGAAATCAAAGCATTAATCTTGGATGTAGACAATACGTTAATTGATTATCAAAGAAACTTATCCCAAAGTATAATCAACTGGGCAGAAAAAATGAAAGAAAAAGGGATAAAACTATATATATTATCCAATACCAACCAGAAAGATAAAGTAGCAGAAGTAGCGGAGCAATTAAATATACCCTATGAGAATTTTGCTAAAAAGCCAATGAAGACAGGATTCTTTAACGTACAAAAAAAATTAGGGGAAAATCCTGAAAATATAGGAGTAGTAGGAGATCAAATTTTTACCGATATTTTAGGAGGAAATAGATGTAATATGTATACCATACTGGTCGATCCAATTCATGAAAAAGATTTTTGGTATACAGCATGGAAAAGACCAATAGAGAATAAAATAAAAAATAGATACAAGAAAAATCAACAGAAAAAGGAGAAATCATAACATGTATTTTAATGATGTACATATTGCTTATTATGTAATAATAGGAATTTTAGGATTGATTGTAGGACAAATGGTCGATTGGGTCAATAAACGATTACCAGAATACAAACGTGTTATCTCTAAAGATATAGTCAATGAATATAAAATAGATTTTAAACCAAACTATATATTAATGTTAGTTACATCATTTATTTATATAACACTTGTTTATGTCTTGGGAATAAAAGATACTCTTATTGGTAATTTAGATTTAATCAAATTTTTATTATTAACACCTATGTTATTGTCGGTATTTGTGATTGATTACCAATTGCAAATTATTCCTAATCGATTAAATTTAACGATATTTGAAATTGGCTTTATTTTTGCCTTTTTATATGGATTATCAAATGTAGCGATAACCATCAATATGTTGTTAGGCATGATAGCAGGTGGAGGAATCTTTTTATTGATTACCTTAATTGGTGGGCTGATTTATGGAAAAGAGGCAATGGGATTTGGTGATGTCAAATTAATGGGAGCATTAGGTTTATATTTTGGTTTATCCAATATGATTATTATTACCTTAGTATCATTTTTAATTGGTGCTATATTGAGTATTGCTTTATTAGTAACAAAAATCAAAAAATCTGATGAATATATACCTTTTGGGCCATTTATTGTCATAGCAACATTCATTAGTATGTATGTACCATTTGAACAAATAAAAACCGTATTAATGCAAATATTTACCTTAGGAATGTATCGTGGATAGGTAAGGGGATGGAAGAAAATGAATGCAAAATTACAATGGTTAAGAAATAAAATGTTAAGTTTAGATTTGCAAGGAATGATATTGACGAATCCAGTTAATATTCATTATCTAACGAATATCGAAGCAGAAGGTGTTCTTCTGTTAACAAGAAAGGATAATATCTATATTACCGATGCTCGCTATATTGAACATGTACATAGTATATTAACTTTGTTTGATGAAATCATTGTCTATGATATTCATGATGTATCCAAAGATGATTATGAGAATTTTTTTCTGTTTTGTGAGAACGTAGGATTTGAAGAAAATGATATTTCCTATGCTAAATACAAAGAATATATCAGAAAATTCAAAATTCATAATTTTGTAGAAACTGAACATATAATAGAAAAGCAAAGGATGATTAAAGACAAAGAAGAAATAAAAAATTTAGAGAAAGCGTGTGAAATAACAGATAATTGTTTTCATTATATATTATCCTATATTAAGCCAGGCATGACAGAAAAGCAAATTGCTGATGAAATTGAAGAATATTATAGGCAGCGAACAGATGGATTAGCTTTTGAAACTATTGTAGCTTCAGGAGAAAATACATCAAAGCCACATGCTATTCCTACTCATCGTACAATACAGGAAAAAGATATTATTACCATTGATATGGGGTGTAAAGTTAATGGTTATTGTTCTGATATGACAAGGACATTCTTTGTTGGAGAAGTACCAGAAGAAGTTAAACCAGTTTATGACTTAGTATGGAAAAATCAAAGACAAACAGAAAGGCAATATAAAGATGGAGCAAGTACAAGAAACTTAACGAGGATGGTAGAAAATGATTTTAAATTACATGGATATTCATTAATTCATAGTTTAGGTCATGGCGTAGGAATGGATATTCATGAAGCACCATATGTAAGTTATCAATCTGATACACAATTAAAAGAAAATATGGTGGTTACGAATGAACCAGGAATTTACTTACCAGGAAGATTTGGTGTAAGGATAGAAGATACAGTTCAAATTACAAAATTTGGTTGTATAAATTTAACCAAATCGGAGAAAAACTATATTATAATCTAGTATAACCATAACCCAAGAGAGATGAAATGAATGTCTAAGTAAGAAAGCAATACTTGATTTTTATGGAAAAATGTAGTAAAATAGAAAGCATATGAAATTGGAAAGGAGAAATGAATATGGCAGCAGTATATTCAGCAGGAGATTTTAGAAATGGAACCACATTTGAAATGGAAGGAAATGTATATAGAATTGTAGAATTTCAACATGTAAAACCAGGGAAGGGATCAGCATTTGTTAGAACAAAATTAAAAAATGTTATTACAGGAGCAACATTAGAAAAAACATTTAACCCATCTGATAAATTTCCAGCAGCAGAAATTGAGAAAAAAGTAATGCAATACTTATATAATGATGGAGGATTATACTATTTCATGGATAATGAAACATATGATCAGATTCCATTAAATGAAGAACAATTAGGTGATTGTCTAAAATATTTAAAGGAAAATATGGAAGTGACTATGCTTTCTTTTAAAGGAAATACATTTGCCGTAGAACCACCAACATTTGTAGAATTAGAAGTTACATATACAGAACCAGGATTTAGTGGAAATACGACAACAACATCAGGAAAGCCAGCAAAATTAGAAACTGGTTTAGAAATACAAGTTCCATTATTTGTAAATATTGGTGACATCTTAAAGATTGATACGAGAACATGTGAATACATGGAAAGAATGTAAGAAAGGTGATTAACAAAATGGGAATATTAAAAAACGAATACAAAAGTTTTTTAGATGACATAGAAAAAAATATAAAAAATAAAGAAGATTTAGAATATGTAAAAGGAAGATTTGCTTCTTTTCTAGATATCGTATTAGACCAAATGGATTATATTATGGAATATAAAAAAGAAGAGATTGCTAAATTAGAAGATACACAAAATAAACTTACTTCTCAAATAGGGCAAATGCAACAAGTTATTGATAACATAGAAAAGGATATCTATACAGAAGATGGTTTTGATTTCGAAATTGTTTGTCCATACTGTAATTATGAATTTATTATTGATGTAGATGAAAATAGAACGGAAATTGAATGTCCAGAATGTCAAAATATTATTGAGTTAGATTGGTCAGGAGATATTGATGGCGAAAGTGAAGAAAATAATGGATGTTCAGGAGAATGTCATGGCTGTCATGGTTGTGAAGAAGACAAAGATGAAGATGATGATATGTAGTCACAAAGGGAGAGTATTCCTTTGTGGCTTTTTTAAAAGTAATCCAAAGGATTTACATATTTTCCATCAATGCGAAAACCTAAATGAAGATGTGGACCAGTTGTTGCTCCATTAGTAGGATTTCCGTCTTTATCAAAATATTGGTTTCCTTTAACGCCATACACATTTTTAGGACCGACACAACCAATAACTTGTCCTTGTTTTACTTGATCACCAACATTTACGATAAAATGGGGATCACAATGACAATAACTAACTCGATAATGTCCAAAAGAAAGCGTAATTGTATATCCGCCAGCACCTAAAAATTGTCTAAAAGTAATTTCACCATCGTTAACTGCAATAAATTTACTTCCAGGAGGAGCAGGTATATCAATTCCAGAATGAGAAGAGGATGCACCGACTAGTAGGAGATATACGTTTTCCAAAGAAAGAACTAATTCTAGTATATCCTGGAATAGGCCAAACGAATCCATTAGGATTAAAATCTAAAATTTCAGAATTAGTTTGGTGAGAATAAGATAGATTATTGGTATGAAAAATGGGAATGAAAAAAGTGATAAGGAAAAAGGATAGAATACATAAAATGAGTAAAAAAGTTTTAATGTTTTTTAAAATAAAATCACCTCGATTTTTATTAATGATTAAATAAATAGGAACATACAAGATATAACAATAGAATAAAATGATAACGAACTTAAATAAAGAAAATAAAAGATGGGGGAAAAATTAGCCTATTGTAAATAAGCTTGAATTTATATACCTCTACTTGTTGGTGAAAAAATTCTAGTGTTTTCAGAGTACTCGTGCATTGGCATTTTTGCATCTTTTTTGGAGTGATGAGAATCAGTCTTTTGTCCAGCAGATTTCATATTTTGTAACCATAGCTCTCTTTTTGAAAGTTTTTTATTTTTTTCCATAGAAAGTCCATTGGCAGGGGTAGAAGGATTCGAACCCTCACAGGCGGTTTTGGAGACCGATGTGCTACCATTAACACTATACCCCTATATAAACTACTTATTTATCTTAGCATAAAATTGTGTTATTGACAAGAGAAAAGTAAAATTTTATTCAATTACTTAAGAAATTCTCTTTATATTATATTATGAATATTCTACCATAATATGAATAAAATGAAAATAGTTTTTCCCTAATTCTTACAGAAATATTGACTTTTTTTTAATAGGATAATATAATAAACGAAATGTATTACTAGATGTTAAAACGTTTTTTGTTAAGATAAAGGAGTGAAATGATTATGATAAAAACAATGGATACTTTAGTAGCACTTTGTAAAAATAGAGGGTATATATATCCTGGCTCTGAGATTTATGGGGGACTAGCTAATACATGGGATTATGGACCATTAGGTGTTGAATTAAAAAATAATGTGAAAGAAGCATGGAGAAAAAAATTTATTCAGGAAAATTCCCACAATGTTGGTCTAGATGCAGCAATTTTAATGAATCCAACAACTTGGGTAGCCTCAGGACATGTGGGAGGATTTTCTGATCCATTAATTGACTGTAAATCGTGTAAAACAAGACATAGAGCAGATAAATTAATTGAAGAATGGGCACATGAACAAGGAAAAGATATGATAGCAGATGGAATGTCTGATAATGAGATGATAACCTTTATGAAGGAAAATAGAATTAATTGTCCAAAATGTGGAGCACATGATTTTACAGACATTAGGAAATTTAATTTAATGTTTAAAACGTTTCAGGGCGTAACAGAAGATGCGAAAGCCGAAATTTATTTAAGACCAGAAACAGCACAAGGTATATTCGTGAATGTTAAAAATGTGTTAAGAACGACAAGGAAAAAGTTACCAATGGGTATTGCCCAAATTGGTAAATCGTTTAGAAATGAAATAACACCAGGAAACTTTACGTTTAGAACAAGAGAATTTGAACAAATGGAATTAGAATTTTTCTGTAAGCCAGGAACAGATATAGAATGGCAAAAATATTGGAAAAACTTCTGCAAGCAATGGTTATTAAATTTAGGAATGACAGAAAAAAATATACGATTACGAGAACATTCACCAGAAGAATTATCACATTATAGTAAGGCAACAACCGATATTGAATATCAATTCCCTTTTGGCTGGGGGGAGTTATGGGGAATTGCTGATAGAACAGACTATGATTTAAAATCTCATATGGAAGTATCAAAAGAAGACTTCCACTATACAGATCCAGAAACAGGAGAGAAATATATTCCTTATTGTATTGAACCATCAGTAGGAGCAGATAGAGTAACATTAGCCTTTTTATGTGACAGCTATGAAGAAGAACAAATGCCAGAAGGAGATACTAGAGTTGTATTACATTTGCATCCAGTTTTAGCTCCATACAAAGTAGCAATTTTGCCTTTATCTAAGAAGTTATCAGAAAAAGCAGAAGAAGTTTATCAAAAATTGGCTAAGAAATTTATGTGTGATTATGATGAAACAGGAAGTATAGGAAAACGTTATAGAAGACAAGATGAAATTGGTACGCCATATTGTGTAACAATAGATTTTGATACACTAGAGGATGAATCAGTAACCATAAGAGATAGAGATTCAATGGAGCAGATACGATTGAAAATTGACGAAGTGACTCCATGGATAGAAGAAAAATTAATTTTTTAGACAGGAAAATACCACTAAGAAAATGTGTTTCTTTAGTGGTATTTATTTATACATTTCTTTCATATAAATCTTTAATAAATACATCCTTTTCTTCAAAATTATCAACAAAGCCAATTTTGGCTATTTGTTCATTCTCATTAAGTCCTTGAACCCAAACAGGTCTTTCTTGATAGTAAACATCAAATTTTTCATTATTGTTTAATATGGTATACATTCTTTCTAAATTCATGAACAAAACCTCCATTTATGATTAATATTATTAAAAGTATATCCATAAAAGATAGAAATATAACGTTACGTTTATGTTTTTTAGAAAAAATTATGTATCATTTTATTTTTAATATCATTTTGTTGTTTCATCACAAGTATAAACAGCAAAAAATAACATAAGTTGACTTATTATTTTATTTAGGATACAATAAAAAAATAAAGGAGGAAGTTTGATGAAAATACAATATAAAAATAAGATACTGGAAGTAGAACACAAAATAAGTATACAAGAACTATTGCAAGACGAAATCGAAGAAAGTGAATATCCTGTGATAGGAGCAATTTTTAATCATGAATATGTGAATTTAGGTTATCCAATAGAACAAGATGGAGAAATAAAATTAATTGATATTTCATCCAAAGAAGGAACAAAAATGTATAGAAGAACAATTATTTATATTTTAGGTAAGGCCTTGGAAAAGATTTGTCCTGATAAAAAAATGATTGTTAATTATCAGTTACCCAATTCCATGTTTTGTGAAATAGAAGGAACAGAAATAACCGATGAGTTAATAGAAAAACTAAATGAACAAATGCATCAAATAGTAAGAAGTAATCTACCAATTAAACAAGTCATTATGACAAGAGAAGAAGCAGAAGCATTTTATCAACAAAACGACATTTCAAAAGGAAGATTACAATTAGATTTATCTGATAACCAAGAAATTTTTATGTATTATTGTGAAGATTACTATAACTACTGTTATGGGACAATAGCCAATCGAACAGGAGTTACCAAAGTATTTGAAATTATGAAGTATGAAGATGGGTTTCTAGTAAGATATCCAAGTTCAGACAAAGTTAATCAATTACCCAAATTAATCCAAACTAAAAAATTAGCTTGGGCCTTAGATGAATATGATGATATTCATAAAATATTAAATATAAATACAGTATACAAATTAAATAAAGCAGTAGAAGAAGATAAGATTAACGATATTATTATGTTAGATGAAGCTTTACATGAAAAGAAAATAGCCAATATAGCTGATAAAATAGCACAAAACAGAAAAGTAAAAATGATATTAATAGCTGGGCCATCATCATCAGGAAAAACTACATTTGCACAAAGATTAGGTATTCAATTAAGAATTAATCGAATTAAACCAGTTACAATATCAGTAGATAATTATTTTGTAGAAAGAAAAGATACACCAAGAGATAAAAATGGAAATTATGATTTTGAATGTATTGAAGCAATTGATTTAGATTTATTTAATCAGCATTTAACAAGATTATTAGCAGGAGAGGAAGTTGAGATACCAGAATTTGATTTTCATGTAGGAACCAAGAGATATAAAGGGAAAAAGTTAAAATTAGAGCCAGATCAAGTTTTGGTTATAGAAGGGATTCATTGCTTAAATGATAAATTAACCAGTAAAATTCCTAAAGATCAAAAATATAAAATATACATTAGTGCTTTAACCGTATTAAACATGGATCGATATAATAGAATCTCTACAACTGATACAAGACTAATAAGAAGAATTGTCAGAGATTATCAATTTAGAGGTTATGATGCTAAACATACGATAGCTACCTGGCATTTAGTCAATACAGGAGAAGAAAGAAATATTTTTCCTTTTCAAGAAGAGGCAAACAGCATTTTTAATACCTCTCTTATTTATGAATTAGGTGTACTAAAAGGAGTGGTTATGCCATTACTAGAGGAAATCAAACAAAAAGAGCCAGAATATGCTGAAGCTAGAAGATTAATCAATATGCTAAAATACTTTCAAACAATTCCTTCTGAATATGTCCCAACAAATTCACTATTAAAAGAATTTTTAGGTGGTGGAAATTTTAGTTATTAGGAAAGAACAGCACAAAGATTGAGTTAACTAATGCAGTAGAAAAGAGGAAGAAATGAAATCAAGAAATTTTGTAGAAATTGATGAAGCGTTTATTTGCGAAAATTGTGGAAAAAAAGTAGAAAAATTGGGATATTCATGTAGAAATCATTGTCCTTATTGTTTACATTCTAAACATGTAGATAAAAATCCTGGAGATAGAGAAGAACAGTGTCATGGTGATTTAGAACCGATAAGTCTAGAGATAGATGGAAAAAAGGGGTATGTTATTGTTTTTCGATGTAAAACCTGTAAAGTAATCCGAAAGAATAAAGCAGCTAAAGATGATAATATGGATTTAATGATTCATTTAAGTAGTAAACCGATTTAAAAGGAAAAATTGCCAAAGGTTTCTTTGGCAATTTTAGATTTTACGATTCAAATTTCCATTGGTGTATAGTTTTCCTTCTAGACGTTTTCCCTCTTTTACTAATTGAACAATAGTATTGATCTGGGAGATATCTTCTTCTAAAATATCGATTCTAGCAAAGTCGATCGAAAAATCCTGAGGGCAAATAGAAGTGATTTTACTATTAAATAAAATGGTTACTGTTTGAACATTATCTGGTAGAATAGGAAAGCTTATATTTAGCCTATCTTTTACATAGTAAGTATTTGTGCTTTGACAGCGGGCACTACAGTTAGGATAACATTTATCCGTTTCACCTAATAAGCAATAATTCATATTCATTAAGGGGAGTCTTCCATATACTATTAATTCTTTTGGTAAATCATTAGTATTACTTAAGAATTGAATCGCTTGTTTATCTAATTCTGGTGATAGTGTAAATCGACTTATACCAAGTTCTTTTAATGCTAAAATGGTCTTTTGATTAAAAACATTAAAGGTATAGTTTGTAACTAATGCAAAGTTTGTATTCAAATCGGAAAATAATTCCATCAATAGTTTAATATTACCGATGTTTGAAATGACAAATCCCTGTATATTGTATTTTTTTACCGATTTTTCTGCACTAGCATAAAATAGGTTGTTATAGTTCCCTTTGATAATTGTTGGCATATAAATGTAAGTTTTAAAATTCTTGCTTAATGTTTTCAAAATCGTCTCATATTTTTTGTCAGTAAAATATCTTAACGGAATGTAAATGGTATCAATTTGTGTACTTAAATTGGTGTAATCTAAGTTTAGATGAAGTTGATTAAATAAAACAGACACTTGTGGATATAGACTATCTTTTTTTATCTTATTTTCTGCATTAGATAAGGAAATGGGTTTTCCTAATGTATAAGTGAGCGGATTTGTACAATGATAACGAGAACAATTAGCTATGGCATAATCCTGAACTTGTTCTAAAGCAGTTCGGCGAAGTTCATTTAAAAGACTAATTTTGGGAAGAAATAGATTAGGCTCTAAATCAACTTTTATCTGTTTAAATTCATAGGGGGTAGAGGCTGTTTTTGCAATTTGCTGGATAACTATTTGCTCATTTAATGGTCTATTCTTAGCTTCTATTGGAAATTCATTTAGTTGATATTGAAGGTTCAAGTCTTTGTATAGGGCGATAGAATTAGCTGGAGTAATATGGATGGTAATAGGCTGATTTCTTTTAATGGTTATTTTGGCATTTAACTGTATTTTTCGGTATTCTTTTTGGTAACTTTGTTTGGCTAAAGTGGTTAATTCTTTAGAAGAAATTTTATAGATTTTATCATTACAAGAAATATTTCCTTTCATTCTTCCAATGGTGACAGTTTGCCCAATCTTTGTTTCTTGTATATTTTTATTGTTCTCCATTAATTCAGAAATGGTATATGTTCCAGATTCTTTTTCTATAGAAATGGTATCGCCAATTTTTATAGGTTCTTTTAATTTGATTGTAATCAGACCTTTTGTAGGATGATAATGTTGTACTTTTCCAAGGAATAATCCCATGTTATTCGGTTTATCTTTAAACACTAAATTTTTATTTGGCTCAGAACCTAGATGACCAGAGGAAGACATGCCACGGTTAAATACTTGCATTAATATCTTTCGGTCAGTTGAATCTATAACATAAGGTTCATTCGATGAAGCTAAATCAATATATTTTTTATATATTCGTGTGACAGTTGCTACATATTCAGGAGATTTCATTCTTCCTTCAATTTTTAGACATTTTACACCAGCTTTAAGAAAAGAAGGGATATATTCTAGACTGCATAAGTCACGAGTACTAAGCAGATACCCATAGTCGACTTTTTTCTGATTTTCCCATAATTCATAAGGAAGTCTACAAGGTTGAGCACATTTTCCACGATTCCCAGATCGACCTCCTAACATACTTGAAAATAGGCATTGTCCTGAGTAGGAAATACATAAGGCACCATGAGCAAAACATTCAATTTCAATATGTGAGTTTTTATGAATATATTCAATTTCGTTAAGAGAAAGTTCACGGGAAAGAACCACTCGTTTAAAGCCAAGTTCTTGTAGTTGTAAAGCACCATTTAAGTTATGTACAGTCATTTGTGTACTAGCATGAATGGGTAAATCAGGAAAATATTTAATTAATTTCATAGCTAAACCTAAATCTTGCACGATAATGGCATGAATACCATATTCATAGGCAGTTTTGGCTAGCAGAAAAGCTTTTTCTAATTCATCATCTTTAATTAAAGTATTTAGGGTTAAATATGTTTTTACACCACGAATTTTCGCATAATGAATAACTGATTTTAAATCATTAAGATTAAAGTTGTGGGCAAAAGCTCTAGCATTAAAAAGATTAGAGCCAAAGTAGACGCTATTAGCACCATTCTGTACAGCTGCTTTTAAACATTCAAAATCACCAACAGGTGAGAGTAATTCGATCATGTTAAACTCCTTTCGTTTATTTTTCTTATATTGTATCACAGAAAGAAAGTAATTTATAGAATAAAAGCAGATTTTTATAGTTTACTTCATATTGCTTAAAGCAAATAAGAAAAAAGGAATAACAGAAAAGAATCTAGTTGACGAAAAAATAGCCAAATGATAAAATGAAAATATAAATGAAATAGATGGGAGAAATGAGATGAAAAATCAAAAGAAAATAATTAGTATTATGATATTTAGTGGTATTATCATGTTTAGTTTGTTTATGAGTAAGAGTTATGCTGTTAAGGAAGAAGATGAGGGAAATCGTACACAAGGACAAAATACTGTAAATGCCATAAAAAAAGATAACAATACAGTAAAAGTCGAGGGAAGTCAGGCGAATAATGCTAATTTAAGTAATTTAGGAATTAAACCATATGATTTTACTGGTTTTAAGTATGGTACAACATCTTATGAAGTAAAGATACCAGAAAATACAGATATGATAGAGGTTTATGCTACTGCACAACACGAAAAGGCAACAATAACAGGTACGGGAAAGAAAAAGTTAAAAAAGGGGAAAAATAACATAGAGGTTGAAGTAACAGCAGAAGATGGAACAAAAAAGATATATACTATTCAGATTATTCGTGGAGAAGAACAGGAAGAGAAGCAAGAAGGGTTGTCAAAATTGAGTATTTCTGGCTTAACTTTATCACCAGAATTTAACATGGATCAGTATACCTATATGGTTAGTTATGAAGGAGAAGAAACGCAATTAACAATACAAACAGAAACAACCAGTCAAGATTATACAGTAGAAGTAATAGGAAATTTTGGATTAGAGGAAGGCGAAAATATGATTACTTTATTAGTTGCCAAAAAAAATGGAGATCATGTAGCAACATATCAAATCATGGTATATAAGAGTTTACCGAAAGAAAAAGAAGTAATACACAAAGAAGACGATGTATCTAAAAGCATGATAGGAGCAATGGTAGCAGTAGGAATCATTTTTTTCCTTATTATGATGATTAGAATAAAGCAGAAAAAGAGCCATTTTGTGGAAGAATATTCAGAAACATCTTTATATGATGAAAAGGCAAAAGAAGAGCTAGAAGACGAGAAGAACTCGTTAAAGGAAATGGATAAAGAAGAAAGGGAAAACAAGAAAAAGGGAAAATATAAGGGAAAGAGATTTAAGTAAAGGAAAGAGATAATGATAGAAATGAAAGAATTATCAAGACAAGAGAAAATAGGACAAATGATTATTATCGGAATGGATACAAATTATATAACAGAAAGAATCAAATCTATGATAACAGAATATAAAGTGGGAGGTATTATTCTATATCGAAAGAATTTTAATACATACCCAGAAATGTTGGCGTTAATTAGGCAATTGAAAGAACTAAATAAAGCTAATAAAATTCCACTGTGGATTGCTGTTGATCAAGAAGGTGGTAGAGTTAATCGTATGCCTAGGGAAATGTTGAATTTGCCATCAGCTAATCAAATAGCAACAAAAGGAGGAATAGAAGAAGTAGAAAAATCTGCTGAGATTATTGGGAAGATATTAAGACAGTCAGGATATCACATCAATTTTGCACCTGTATTAGATATCAAAAGATTTAGTGATCATCATGCTATAGGAGATAGATGTTATGGAGAAAGTAAAGAAAGAGTAGCAGAGTATGGCATAGCTATGATGAAGAAGCTACAAGAACAAGGGATTATGGCTGTTTTGAAACATTTCCCAGGTCATGGTGCAACAAAGAAAGATTCACATTATTTTTTGCCAATGATAAGTCAAGCTATGTCTCAATTACAAAAAGAAGATATGTATCCATTTGAACAGGCAATAAAAAATGGTGCAGATGCTATATTAGTAGGACATTTATTGATAAAAAATGTTACTGGAATTTATCCAGCTTCTTTATCGAGAAAATTTATTACCCAAAATTTAAGAATGAAGTATAAATATAATGGATTAATTGTAACAGATGACTTAAAAATGAGGGCAATTAAATTTATTTATGGAACGGATTGGGCAGTGAGAAAAGCATTTGAAGCAGGAAATGATGTGATTATATTTCGTTTTAGTCAACAAGAAGAAAGAGAAGCCATACAAAAAGTAGTCAATTTAGTACAAGAAGGAAAGATCAAAGAAAATAGAATTAATCGAAGTGTTAGAAGGATTATTAAGATGAAGGAAAAATATCATATTTCTGATGAGGAGAAAAATGAAGGTGTTCAGCTAGAAGAGATAAATTCTGAAATTAAACGAATAAGAAGGATTTGTGGTTTAGACGATTGATTATTTATAACAATAAAAAGCATGTAAGGCATTGCCTTACATGCTTTTTATTTGTTTTATGGTGTTAAAATTAGCAACATCCGCCTCTGTTACCACCACAACAACAACAGATTAATAATATTAGGATAATAATCCAGCAACAATCATCACCAAATCCGAATCCACCGCATCCTCTATTTTCTGGCATAGTCTAGACCCCCTTCCCTAAAAGAAATATGTTCTGTTATTTGTTTTCTTTTGTTGTTTCCTTTGTATGATATATCATATGTGGTAGAAAAAATTGTGTTACAAAAATTTGGAAATTATTTTCTAACTATTGATTTCTAGAATAATTTGAGGTATAACAAGTATAATAAATTAAGAAAGGGACTGGTGTAAATGGAAGAACAGATAGATAAACAAAGTGATAAACAACAAAGAGATGAATTAGCCAAATTACAACAAGAGGTAAAACCAGCTAATAAAAAGGTAATTATAGTTAACTTTTTATTAATTATGATGATTTTTGTTGGATTATTTATTTATATGCTGAAAGTAGATGGGATAGATAATATTATTCAATTAATACATCAGGTTGATAATAAATGGGTCATAGCGGGTTTGATTTGTTTGATGATTCACTGGTTTTGTGAAGCCAGTAATTTGCATATTCCCTTAAAAAAGATGTATCCGAATCAAACCTTTAGTCATTCATTTAAAGTATCTATGTTAGGTCAATTATTTAATAATATTACACCCTTTTCATCAGGTGGTCAGCCTATGCAAGCCTATGTATTAACTAAGACAGGGAAAAGAGTTAGTGATTCGTTATCAGCAATGGCAATGAAATTTATTATTACCCAGATAGCTTTGGTCGTAACAACGATTGTTGTAGCTTTATTTGAATTTTCTTTTTTTGCTCATCTTATGCAAAACTATATATGGATTGCTGTTATAGGATTTTTATTGAATATTTTAGCCATAATTGTGGTAATTTTAGCAGGTATACAAAAAAAGATGATTACTTTTTTTACTACGCCAGTAATTAAATGGTTAGGAAAAATGGGGGTATTCAAGGAGCCAGAAAAAACAATAGAAAAATTGGATATCAGTATTGATCATTTTAGAAAACAGTTTCTTTTTATGAAAGAGGAGAAAAAAATGGTCATAAAAATGTTTGTAGTAGCTGTTATACAGAGTCTCGCTTATTATTCTATTACGTATATGATCTATCGAGCTTTTGGTAATGTAGGAATTACTTTTTGGCAGATTATTCCTATACAAGCATTCTTATTGTTAATCATGACTTTTATACCAACTCCTGGCTCAGGGCTTGGAGCAGAAGGAGGATTTTATCTATTATTTAGTTCTGTATTTCAGGAGGGAACCATTCACATGTCAATATTATTTTGGAGGATGTATACCTTTTATTTACCAATAATTGTTGGTGCATTATTTTTAATACCAATAAAAAGAAAAGGAAGGAAGGCATAGAATGGATACACTTATTGTTGCAGGGGGAGAAATAAATAGTGAAATTTTATCTCAGTGTATAAAAGAACATAAACGGACAAAATATTATTGCTGTAGATAAAGGACTAGAAATTTTGTATGATATGAAGATTAAACCTAATCATGTAGTAGGAGATTTTGATTCGGTGAGTAAAGAGATTTTACTGTTTTACCAAAAAGATAAGCAGATTATCTTTTATCCGTATCATCCAGAGAAAGATAATACAGATACCGATATAGCGTTAACCTTAGCTATTCAATTAAAAAGTTCAAATATTACGATAATAGGAGCACTGGGAGGAAGAATGGATCATGCTTTAGCCAATATTCATATTCTAAAAAAGGCTTTAAGAGCTAATATTCCTTGTCAAATTTTAGATCACGATAATAAAATTTATTTGTTAGATAAAGAAACAAAATTAAGTAAAAGTAAATTATATGGTCAATATATTTCCTTGATTCCGTTGACTACTACGGTAGAGGGTGTAACATTGACTGGTTTTAAATATCCATTAACACATGCTTGTATGTCGATAGGTGAGAGTTTGGGCGTTAGTAATGAAATGATACACGATGTGGCTACTATTTCCCTAACTAGTGGTATTTTTATTGTAATTGAAAGTAGGGATTGCTTGTAATGCAATCCCTACTTTATCTATTTATTTGTGATTTCTTCTAAATCTAATAGTTCTTGCCATCTAGCATCTACTTCTTTTTGGAATTCCTCAATCATCCATTCATTACCAGATTTAAACATGTGTTTAAATCTTTTTTGTGGTTTTAGGAAATCTTCAATTGGTAATTTTTTGGCAGGTTTATAATTGATTTTGTATTTTCCTTCAATTACTTCATATAGAGGCCAATAGCATGTTTCAACAGCTAATTTATTGATAGACATTAGTTGATCAGTTGGATATCCCCATCCTCTTGGACATGGTGCCATTACATTTAAGAAAGTAGGCCCTTTTGTGTAAATCGCTTTTTCTGCTTTTTCATATAAATCTTTAAAGTTCAGGTAAGCCAAAGTTTGGGCAACATAAGGAAGGTGATGTCCTACCATGATTTTGGCTAAATCTTTTCTTGATTGCATTTTGCCAGGAATTGTTGTTCCTGCTGGAGATGTAGTGGTATCAGCAAATTTAGGTGTAGCTGAAGAACGTTGAATTCCCGTATTCATGTAAGCACCATTGTCATAACATACATATACCATATCGTGCCCACGTTCCATTGCTCCTGACAAGCTTTGTAGTCCAATGTCATAGGTTCCTCCATCTCCACCAAAAGCAATAAATTTTGTTTCCCCTTCTGGTAATTTTCCTTGTTTTTTCATGGATTGATAGGCAGCTTCTACCCCTGCTAATGTAGCACCTGCACATTCAAAAGCAGTATGAATAAAAGAATCTGTCCAAGCCGTATATGGATAGATGAACGTAGAAACTTCCATACATCCTGTAGCACCTGCAATGACAGCATGGTCTTCAGCTTTTAAGGCTCGCATAATATGTCTAGCTACAGGGGGAGCTCCACAACCTGCACACATTCTATGCCCAGCAGTAAATCTTGAAGGCTTATTGGCTACAATTTCTTTTAGATTATAAGGCATTATTGGTCACCTTCCTTTCTTCTTAATCCCAAATAACGATAAGGATTATCTATTTTATGGTTTTTCATTATGGTTAATAAATCGTGAAAAACAGATTCAATATCATCTGTTTTGGTATCTCTACCACCAATACCATAAATGTAATTGACAGCAGGTACATGAACATGATTGACATACATAGCAGAAGTTACATCTTCAAATAAAGCTCCACCAGAGGCATTTAAAGAATCTGCCCTATCTAGTATGGCAATAGCTTTTAGATGAGATAATGCTTTGGTTACTTCTTCTACTGGGAATGGTCGAAAGACGCGGATTTTTAATAGTCCTGCTTTTATTCCCTTTTCTCTTAATTGATCGACTACAAATTTAGTTGTTCCAGCAGTTGAATTCATACAAACAATAGCTATTTCAGCATCTTCTAAACGATATTCTTCTAATAAACCATAGCTTCTACCTGTCATTTTTTCAAAATCTTTGGCTACATCTAAGATGACTTGTTTTGCATTTTTCATAGCAATAGCTTGTTGAGCTTTATGTTCAAATAAGTAAGCTTGTAAATCTAATGGTCCAACAGCAATTGGTTCTTGTTTATTCAATAGATAATGGTCTGGTTTATATTCTCCAACAAATTCTTTTACTTTATCATCTTCTACTAATTCGATATTTTCAATAGCATGGGAGGTAATAAAACCATCTTGACATACCATTAGTGGTAATCGAACATCTTTATGTTCGGCAATTCGGTGAGCCATTAAGGTGTTATCATAGGCTTCTTGATTGGTTTCTGAAAATAACATGATCCAACCAGAATCTCTTACTCCCATGGCATCTGAATGGTCACAGTGAATATTTAACGGACCAGAAACAGCTCGATTGACTAACGATAAGACAATAGGCAATCGTAAACTAGAAGCAATATAAATCATTTCCCACATTAAGGATAATCCATTAGCAGAAGTAGCTGTCATTGCTCTACTTCCAGCAGCTTCTGCTCCAATACAAGCAGACATAGCACTATGTTCACTTTCTACAGCAACGAATTCTGTATCAACAGTTCCATTAGCTACGAAAGTGGAAAAATATTGAGGTATTTCTGTAGAAGGGGTAATGGGAAATGCAGCGACTACGTCAGGATTAATTTGTTTCATGGCAGTTGCTGCTGCTTCATTACCACTTAATCTTTCTCTTATACTCATAATAAATTCCTTTCTTTTTTTATTTTTATTTCATTTCAATGGCACTAAATGGACAAACTTTGGCACATACGCCACATCCTTTACAATAATCATAATTGAAATTTTCTCTTTGTGAATGTTGATTAACAGGAATGGCATCTTCTGGACAAACAGGAAAACATAGCCCACATTGTTTACATTTATCGCTTAAGAAAATAGGACGAATACTTCTCCAATCCCCTGTTTTAAATTCTCTAGCGTTTCCTGCTGTATAAATATCACCACCCATAGTTAGTTCTTCCATAGGTGTTTGATTATTGATTTCTGTCATATCTTTTTTACCTCCTTTAATGCTAATTCCAAAGCCTTCATATTTCCATCGATGACTTCTGGTTTTTTGGCGAATTTATGTTTAAATGAATCTTTCATGTCTTCTAGCAAGGTTTCGTCTGACATGACACCACTTACTTTAACAATGGCTGCAAGCATAGGTGTGTTAGGGAAGTATTTACCTAAAGCTTCTTCTGAGATTTTTCTCGCATCGATTGTATAAATATTTCCTTTGTACCCTTTTAAAACAGAAGTTAAGTAATCTGCTGATTTGGTTGTATTGATGACAATGGCTCCTGTTTCTTTTAATCCTGCTGTTACATCTACTGCTTCTAATAGTGTGTCATCAACAACAACGACATAGTCTGGTTCATAGATGTTACTGTGAATAGTAATGGGGTTGCTACTGATACGATTATAGGCTGTAATAGGAGCCCCCATTCTTTCAGGTCCATATTCTGGAAAACCTTGAATATATTTTCCTGTGTTGAAAGCAGCATCGGCAAGTAATAAGGATGCTGTTTTCGCACCTTGCCCACCTCTACCATGCCATCTGATTTCGATTAAGTTATCCATGTTGATAGCCTCCTTTTTCTTCTTTTTTATGAAATTAGTATATGCCTAAATGGAGTTGATGTCAAGAGAAAATGGTCGAATTGAACAAGGTGTCAGTTAAATTTTTTCACTATATTTTTGTTGATTTTTAGTGAAAAATAGAACAAAGGTTAAATAAAAAAATAGAAAATTAGCTTTTATGCCTACTTTACAAATTATATTTTTCTGTTATAATAAGAAAAGAAAGGGGAATATGGTGTGAAAAAGAATGTCAAGAAGGTTATTATTGTAGGAATACTTATTTTATTGAGTATTTTAGTCATAGGAGGGTATTTTCTCATTAAGGATAAAACGCAAAGAACGAAAATGTATCAGGAATTTGCCGAATTAGGTAAATTAATGAATACAGAAAATCTAACGAAAGAAAAATTGGAGGAAAAAACCAATACGAGAGTGGTAACTGGTCGATATGGAATACTTGAGAATGCTGCCAAAACTTATGTGTCAGACTTGTTTACAATAACAGATGAGTTGAAAACATTATTAGAAGATAAAAAAATGTCTCAGCTTTTAACAGCTCATAATTATCAAGAAGATGGACCAGAATTTGTTGAAACAAAGAAATATTTACATGAAATCAAACAAAAATTGCATGATAAAAAAATAGAAATGTTTTCCTTTTTAGAAGAAGATAAGATAAATTCTTATTTAGAAAAAGAAAGTCCTAATTCATCGATGAAAAAGTTATATCAAGAATTAGTTACAAAAGAAATTAACCTATCAGAAGTTGAAAAAAATGAAGTAGATGAATCCATTAATAAAGTAGTATCTACATTAGATATTGTTGAAGAGATTATTGATTTATTAATAGAAAATAAAGGAAAATGGAAAGTACAAGATGAACGAATTTTATTTGATACAGATACATTAGTAACAATGTATAATGAATTTATTCAAAAACTAAGAATAATCTAGAGAAAATTAGGTATAATGGATAGAAAGGAGTAAGACATGAAAGACACGACCATAACAGATTCAATCATTTATATAGGAGCAGATGATAAAGAAATCCGATTATTTGAATCACAATATGAAGTGCCAAATGGTATGGCTTATAATTCTTATTTAATCAAAGATAAAAAAAATGTGGTATTGGATACCATTGATAGAAATGTTACCAATACATGGTTAGTTAATTTAGAAAAAGAATTGAATGGAGAAGAAGTAGATTATTTAGTTGTATCTCATCTGGAGCCAGATCATGCCTATAACATAGGTCTATTGGCTAGAAAATACCCAAAGATGAAAATTATTGGTAATGCAATGACGTTTAAGATGTTGCCCAATTTTTTTGATCTCGATATAACCCAGAGAAAAGTAGAAGTAAAAGAGGGAGAAACTTTAAATTTTGGTAAACATACTTTACAATTTTTTATGGCTCCTATGGTGCATTGGCCAGAAGTCATGGTAACTTATGATCACAATGATAAAGTTTTGTTTTCAGCAGATGGTTTTGGAAAATTTGGAACACTGAATACGGAAGAAGATTGGGATTGTGAGGCTCGTCGATATTACTTTGGTATTGTAGGAAAATATGGAGCACAAGTGCAGGCATTATTGAAAAAGGTGGCTAAACTTGAAATCGATATCATTTGTCCATTACATGGTCCGATATTAAAAGAAAATCTAGGACATTATATAGAAAAATATGATATATGGAGCAGTTATCGACCAGAAGATGAAGGTGTACACATAGCTTGTGCTTCAATCTATGGAAATACGTTAGCAGTAGCACGACAATTAAAAGAGATATTAGAAAGAAAAGGGGCTAAAAAAGTTGTTTTAACGGATTTAGTAAAAGAAGATATGGCAGAAGCAGTAGAAGACGCCTTTCGTTATGGAAAAATAGTATTAGCAGCATCTAGTTATAATGCAGGGGTGTTTGTACCAATGCAACAATTTTTAACAAAGTTAAAAGAGAGAAATTATCAAAATAGAAAGGTAGCACTTATTGAAAATGGATCTTGGGCTCCATCAGCAGCTAAAACCATGAGGGAAATATTACAAGAGATGAAAGAAATAGAAATTATAGAACCATCTGTAACTATTCAATCAACCATGAAACCAGAGAATATAGAACAGATGGAAAAATTAGCAGAGGCAATAATGGGAGGTGAATAAGATGAAATATAAATGTACAGTATGTGGATATATTTATGATGACGAGAAAGAAAATACAAAATTTGTAGATTTACCAGAAGATTGGACATGTCCTTTATGTGGTGTTAGTAAGGACTTATTTGAAAAAATAGAAGACTGAAAATAAAGAAGAAGAAAACTAAGATTTCTTCTTCTTTTGTTTAGGTACAACGATACTAGATGGTTTTTCTTTGGTTGTTTTGGGCTTGGCAACATTTAAGTAGTTATGGACAGGAGAAATATCTAAGCTTTCAACATCACCAGTGACTACTTTTAATTCTTTCTTTTCTGCCATATAAATCCTCCCCTTTTTATTTCTTAACGATATCGTATCATAGAAAAAGAAAAAGTGCAAGAACACAAAGGTAAAGCAAAAAAATATTGACATAGAAGTGTTTTCATGGCATAATAATAAAAAGAAAAATTAAAAATTATTGTGAAGAGATTACCTGGAAAGGAATGAGAAGAAAAATGGAAATCAATCAAATCAAGTCAATGATAGAAGCCATTCTTTTTTCAGCGGGAAGACCCGTGTCACAGAAAGAATTAATGTTAAGTTTAGAGATAGCAGAAGCAGATTTAGAAGCCATTATAGCTAAAATGCAAGAAGAATATAAAGAGTCAACAAGAGGGTTGGAAATTATCAAAATAGAGCAATCTTATCAGTTATGTACCAAAAAAGAATTATATGACTATATTTATCCCATAATTGACAAGAGAAGTAAACCCAATTTATCCAACGCAGCATTAGAGACTTTATCTATTATTGCCTATAATCCTAAAATAACTAGGGCAGAAATAGAAGCTATTCGTGGAGTATCTGCTGATGCTTGTGTCTATAAATTGTTAGAATATGGATTAGTAGAGGAAGCAGGAAAAGTAGATTTACCTGGAAGACCAATGTCATATCAAACGACAGAAGAATTTTTAAGAATGTTTGGTTATGCTTCTTTAGAGGATTTGCCAGAATTACCAAAATATAAAATGGACGAAAACCAACAGATTGTAATGGATGAATTCGTAGAAACAGAAAATGAAAATAAAGAAGAAATAGAAGTTTCTGTGAATAACAATGAATAGAAAAGGGGAGATAGTATGAAATTATCACAGACAGGATTAGGAACAGTAAAATTAAATCATATTGATGAAATGTATCCAGGACAAAGTATTTTACTACAAACAGGTCAATTAGTACAATATGGAGCTGGGCTATTTGGATATAATACAATACCATTATTGGTAAGAAGAAAAATAGAACAGATTATTGTTGATACCTTAAATAAATACGGTTGTATCGAAGTATTATTGCCAACTTTACAACCAGATACGATATGGAAAAATTCGGGAAGATATAATCATTATGTAGAAGAAGGAACTATGCTAATTACTGAATCAAATAAAGGAACATTTTGTTTAGCACCAACAGGAGAAGAAGCTATGTTAGAATTTGCTAGAGAAAAATTAAAATCCTATAAAAATTTACCAGTAACCTATTATCAAATTGGAGAAAAATTTAGAAACGAAATTAGAACAAGAGGATATCTGTTAAGAGGAAAATCTTTTCCTATGTTGGATGCCTATAGTTTTGATCAAGATGAAGAAGCTATGATCAAATCATATGAAAATGTGAGAAATGCTTTTATCGAAATATTTGAGAAAATAGGTTTAAAAGTGATTCCTATTGTTGCGGATAATGGAGCAATGGGAGGAAAAAAATCAGAGGAATTTATGCTAATTTCTAATCAAGGGGAAGATAGAATATTGTATAATGAAAAAACAGGAAGAGGATTAAATACAGAAATTTTAGAAAAAGATAATTATCAGGAATATTTAAAAGTAGAATATGGAATTGAAGATATCTCCGATTTTAAAGAAATGAGAACAATGGAATTAGGGCATATCTTCCAATTGGGAACAAGATATTCAGAAATGATGAATGGAAAATTTACTAATCAAGAAGGAAAAGAAACATTATATTATATGGGATGTTATGGCATTGGGGTAAGTCGAACTGTTGCAGCCTTATATGAGCAATGTTTAATCAAAGATGAAAAATGGGGACCTTGTGGTTTTTCTTTACCAGAAGAAGTTGCTCCTTATGTGATTCAAATTATTCCCAAAATGGATAAAGAAGAAAAAGTAAGGCAAGCGAACGAACTTTATGAAAAATTAAAAAAAGAAGGAATTGGCGTTATTTTAGATGATAGAGAAAATATCAGTATAGGTAGTAAAATGAAAGACTGTAAAGTATTAGGTACACCATATATGGTGGTATTAGGAGATAAAGCAATAGAAGATCACATAGAAATAGAAAGTACTAGAACAGGGAAAAAAGAGATGTTAACAAAGCAAGAATTAAGTAAAAGATTTCAATAAAAAAAGAAGGAGTTTCCTTCTTTTTTCACGTAAAGAACACAAAGAAAATATCAATTCATAACAATAAAACGATAAAATCAGCATATACTAAATAAGAAGAGAGGTGTATAGGCTGAATGAAACCAAAAAGGCAAAAGAAAAAAGTAGATAGTTTAATCAAGATAGAAAATTTTCTGGATTATAATCAGGCTGTACAAATAGAAGATAAAACATTTAAAAAGTTAATGTTCATTTATAGGATTGCTATTAGAGAATTAGAAACAAAACTAAGTATTTTACAAGATGAGTTTAACGTATTTTATGATTATGATTTAATTGACCATATTAATACGAGAATTAAGACACCAGAAAGTATTATGCAAAAGATGGAAAAAAGACATTTAAATCTTACGTATAAAGATATGATTGAAAACATTAATGATATTGCAGGAGTTAGAATCATATGTCCACGAAAAAAAGACATTTTTTCTATTAAAGATTTTATACAAAAGATGCCTAATATTCATATCATGAAGGAAAAAGACTATATTACTTATCCAAAAAAAAGTGGGTATTCTAGTTATCATTTGATTGTAGAAGTACCTATCACACTATCACAACAAAATATCTATGTAAAAGTAGAAGTCCAAATAAGAACGATAGCTATGGACTTTTGGGCCAGTCTAGAACACAAAATGAAATATAAACCAGAACAAGAGATTAGTACAAAAGAAGCAAGAGAATGGGTGAAGTGTGCAAAAATGATTAATCAATTAGAAAACAAAATCATGTTACTTAGTTAATGCCAAAAAGGAAATTCCTTTTTGGCAATTTTTGTCTATTTTGTTCAAAAAAATGGCAAACAAAGAAGGATTTATGTAAAATGCGTCGAATAATATAACTATATATTAAATAAAAATAGGTCGAAAGAAAGTGAGAGAGAAATGCAACGTTATAGTGACGAAATCATAGAAGAAGTAAGACAAGCAAATGATATCGTAGATATTTTATCACAATATGTGCATTTAAAAAGAAGTGGTAGAAACTTTTTTGGACTTTGCCCATTTCATAATGAAAAATCTCCATCTTTTTCTGTATCACCAGATAAACAAATCTTCCATTGCTTTGGCTGTGGTGTAGGGGGCAATGTTTTTACTTTTTTAACCAAAATAGAAGGAATTAATTTTGTCGAAGCAGTTCGAACTTTGGCAGAAAGAGCAAATATACAATTACCAGCATTAGAAGATAAGGCCGATTCAGCAAAGGAATTGTTGAAAACTAAGGTATATAAAGTAAATGAATTTGCAGCCAATTACTTCCATCAAAATTTGTATCAACCAGAATCGAAAATAGCCCAAGAATATATCAAACAAAGAAAGTTAACCAATGAAACCTTAAAAGTCTTTCAGATAGGCTTTTCAGGAAAATTTGATGAATTGTTTCAAGCTTTAAAAAAACAGGGATTTGATGATCCTGAGATTCTAGAATCGGGATTGGTTAATCGAAACGAAAGAGGACAATATATCGATCGTTATCGCAATAGGCTCATGTTTCCTATTTGTGATGTACGAGGTAGAGTTATTGCTTTTGGAGGAAGAGTATTAGATAATACTAAGCCTAAATATATTAATTCATCAGAAAATATTGTGTATAGTAAAGGACGCAATTTATTTGGATTAAATGTTGCCAAAAAAGGAGATATTAAGCAAATTTTAGTAGTTGAAGGGTATATGGATGTTATTTCCCTTCACCAAAGAGGGATTACTAATGTAGTAGCACCATTAGGAACAGCACTTACACAACAACAAGGGTGGTTACTAAGGAGAAATTCAGAGAAAATCATATTAAGTTTTGATTCTGATGAAGCAGGTTTAACTGCTAAAATAAGGGCATTGGATATTTTACAAGATATGGGATGCGATATTCGAATTCTACAAATGGAGGGAGCAAAAGATCCAGATGAATATATTATTAAATATGGAAAGGCAAGATTTTTTCCGTTGATGGAAAAAGCTTTATCTGTCATTGAATTTAAAGTAAAAATGTTAAAACAGAATTTACATTTAGACAGTGTTAACGATAAAATTAAGTTTTTGAAAGAAATAGCCAAATTAATAGCTAAAGTAGATAATACAATAGAAAAAGAGGTATATATCGAAAAGATTGCCAAAGAGTACCATATAGCGAAAGAAGCTATTTATGCAGAAGTTTATAAATTGATGGATAAAAGAGGCAAAGGAGAAAAAATTCTAGAAAAAACCAAACCAGTTATCCATCCCATAAAAAGACATGAACAAGATATTCCACAAGCCATAAAAAGACGAGAGGACACAATCATATCAATATTATTAACAGGAGATATCCACATATTTCAAGTCATTAAGCAAAATATAAAAATAGAAGATTTTAACGATCAGATTAATCAGAAAATTGTTAGAAAACTGTATGAAGAATTCGAAAAAGGAAATAGTAATATAAATAGCATAATTGATATGTTAGAAGAGGAAGAGCAAAGTCATATTACAGAAATTATGGCAAATGATGATGAGATTGCTGATGTAGAGAAGGCAATAGATGATATTATGCATAGTTATGAAAAAGACAAGTTAAATGAACGTAAATTTGAGATATTGGCATTATTAGAAGGAAATTTAGAAACTAATCAGAAACAAGACCTAGAAAAGGAGTTAATGGAAATTGTGGTAAGATTAGCAAGAATTAAGTAGGAGAGTTTGCAGAATAATGATGAAGAAAGATTATTTGGCGAACAAATAGAAAGGATGGATTAAATCATGGCAAAGAAAAAAGAAGAAGTAGAAAATGTGGAAAGAAACAATACCAATAAAAAAGAAGAGATAAAAGCAACGGAAAAGAAAAAAGAAAGAATGGAAGAGGCAAGGAAAACTGTAAAAAAGAAAGCAGAAGATAAACAAGAAGTTTCTTCAGAGCAAAACCATATAGAGATAGAAAAAAGTGAAGAAGCAGAAATGAAAATAAAAGAAGAAAAGGTGAATAGTATCCTAAAAAAGGCTAAAGAAAAAGGCCAAATAACCTATGGCGATTTAGCTACAGAATTAGATGGAGTAAATCCAGAGAAAATTGATCAAGTTTTTGATGCTTTTGAGGAATTAGGCGTAGACTTATTAGCTGATGAATTAGAAGAAGAACCCAATATTGAGGATTTAAAAGAAGTTGAAGATTTAAAGTTAGATGAGATAACCGATACTAGTTATGAAGGAATTAATGTTGATGATCCAGTGAGAATGTATTTAAGAGAAATTGGAAGAATACAACTTTTAACTTTTGATCAGGAATTAGATTTAGCTAAAAGAATTTTAGATGGTGATGAAGAAGCGAAAAAACAATTAGCAGAATCAAATTTAAGATTGGTTGTTAGTATCGCTAAAAAATATGTAGGAAGAGGCATGTTGTTTTTAGATTTAATCCAAGAAGGGAATATGGGACTAATTAAGGCTGTTGAAAAATTTGATTATACAAAAGGATTTAAATTCAGTACGTATGCGACATGGTGGATTAGACAAGCTATAACAAGAGCAATTGCTGATCAGGCAAGAACAATAAGGATTCCTGTGCATATGGTAGAAACCATTAATAAATTAATTAGAACATCAAGGCATTTATTACAACAATTGGGAAGAGAGCCAAGTCCAGAAGAAATAGCTGTTGAAATGGAAATTTCTGTAGAAAAAGTAATGGAAATTCAAAAAATAGCACAAGATCCAGTATCTTTAGAAACGCCTATTGGGGAAGAAGATGATAGTCATCTAGGAGATTTTATTCAAGATGATGATAGTCCAGCACCTCATGATTCAGCAGCCTATACATTATTAAAAGAGCAATTAGAAGATGTAATGAATACATTAACACCAAGAGAGGCAAAAGTATTAAAATTAAGATTTGGATTAGAAGATGGTAAAGCTAGAACATTAGAAGAGGTAGGACGTGAATTTGAAGTAACCAGAGAAAGAATTAGACAAATTGAAGCAAAGGCTTTGCGAAAATTAAGACATCCTAGTAGAAGTAGAAAGCTTAAAGATTACATGGGCTAATAGAATTAGCATGTTTTGTGTTAGAAGCAAAAAGGAGAATAAAGGATGGGGCAAATAATTGGTTTAGTAGAGAAAATTATTACTGTACAAGTTATGGATATATTAATAGCCATAGGAATTATTTTATTTTTTAGAATTTTTAGCAGTAGTTTTTCATATATCATTATTAGCATGTTTAAATTAAAAGAAAATAAAGTAAAAAAAATTAAAGAAAATGCTTTTTATAGTCCATTACGAGTATTTTTTACCATATTGGGTGTGTATTTAGCCATTGTTTTCTTAAAAGAACCTTTAGGTTTGAGCAGTGAAGTTATGAGTATTATGTACAAAGCTTTTATTATCATTAGTACCATAGCATTTGCTAAAGGGCTAGCCAAAAGTTTTACACCGAAGTCATCTTTATATAAAACAATAAAAGAAAGTACAAATCATAGATGGGAAGATTCTATGTTTGACTTTGCTTTCAAATTGTTTCGAATTATTATTTATATTATTGCAGGGTTTATTGTTATTACAGCTTTGGGAATAAGGTTAGATGGATTAATTGCTGGATTAGGAATAGGAGGAGTTATTATTACGTTAGCTGCTCAAGATACAGCGAAAAATCTATTTGGAGGGCTAGTCATTTTTTTGGATAAACCATTTGTAGTAGGAGACTGGATTCAAATGGATGCTTATGAAGGTACAGTGGAAGATATTACGTTTAGAAGTACAAGGGTTAGAACATTTGAAAATTCTGTACTCAATATTCCCAATTCAACTATTTCTAATGCTTCTATTATTAATTGGAGTAAAATGGAAAAGAGAAGGTATCGTACAAATTTATGTATTGAATTGGATACACCATTAGAAAAGTTAGAAAAATTTAAGTTAAGAGTACAAAATATGTTACAAGAAAGAGAAGCTATCTATGATGATTCCATTCTTGTTAAATTTGACCATATTACAGATAATGGGTTAAATGTGCTTATCTGTAGTTACACAGATTCAGTAGATTATACAAGTTATTTGACAGAAAAAGAAGATATTAATTATAAGATTATGAAGATTTTACAAGAAGAAGAAATTAAATTAGCTTATGATACAAAAACAGTACAGATAAAGAATTGAAGTAATGGGTATGTGGCATCTAATGCTTACATACCCATTTAAAGAGAATAACAAATTGATAAAAAGAAAGACATATTTCACGATAAAGACACAATATGTCTTTATAATAAAAATAAAAATTATAGGAGTGATATAAATGCCAGATAATTATATTTTAGTGGTGGATGATGAATTAAGAATGAGAAAACTAATAAAAGATTTTTTAATGGCAAAAGGATATAACATAATAGAAGCAGAAGACGGAGAAAAAGCATTAGAAGTATTTCAAGAAAATAAAAATAAAATCAAATTAATATTATTAGATGTTATGATGCCTAAACTAGATGGATGGTCTGTTCTTCGTCAAATTAGACAAGAATCCAGAGTTCCTATTGTCATGCTTACAGCAAGGGGGGAAGAACAAGATGAATTATTTGGTTTTGAATTAGGTGTAGATGAGTATATTACTAAGCCATTCAGTCCTAAAATATTAGTAGCAAGAGTAGAAGCTATTTTAAAGCGATCAGAAAAGGATATTACCGAAATAGAAGATCATGCTGGAATTGAAGTAGATAAAGAAGGTAGAACAATAAAAGTAGAAGGAAAAGTTATTGAATTAAGTTTAAGAGAATATGAACTTTTAATTTATCTTATTGAAAATGAGAATATAGCTTTATCTAGAGATAAAATATTAAATAATGTATGGAATTATGATTATTATGGAGATTCAAGAACAATTGATAGCCACATTAAAAAGATAAGACATAAATTGGGAAAGAAAGGAAAATATATCAAAACGATGAGAGGCATTGGATACAAATTTGAGATAAAGTAAAAAGAAGTTTTTTACTAGATTTGTGCCATAAGGAGGGATGAAAAAATGGAGAGTTTTAAAGATGCATTAAAATCAGTAAGAGTCAAACTTTTTATGACACTATCTTTAGTCATTTTAGCTATTATTGTATTTCTTATTGTCGTTAACAATATTGTTTTTGGGCAGTTTTATCTGTATAGCAAAACAAAGACATTAAAATCTGTATATGAAGTAATTAATAATTATTATAAGACATCGCAAGACATAGATTTGGAAAATCAATTAGAAAAAATTGCTATTAGCAATAATTTTGACATACTAATCAAAAATAATCAAAATGTCAATGTATATACTTCAAATAAAGACTTCTTTCATACATTAGGACAAATGAATGAAATGACTAGTCGATTTAATACCAATACAGGAGAAATAATTGAAAAAGATGAATCTTTTGTCATTAAGAGAATGAAAGATAGTAAAAATGATATTACCTATATCTTATTGTCTGCTAGTTTAGATAATGGTTATTTATTATATATCAGGATACCCATAACTTCTATTCAAGAAAGTGTAAAAATATCTAATAATTTCTTATATTTAATGGCAGGATTTGCGATTTTAATTGCAGCAGTTATCGTATCTTATGTATCAAGGAAGTTTGGTGATCCAATTTCCGAACTAAATGATATTGCCAAAAAAATGGCTAATTTAGATTTTAGCCATAAGTATAAAATGAAAGATGCTGATGATGAAATTAACCATTTAGGAAAAAGTATTAATGTCATGTCAGATAAATTAGAACGAACCATTAAACAATTAAGGAATACGAATATTGAATTAGAAAAAGATATTGAAGAGAAATCTAAAATTGATGAAATGAGAAAAAGCTTTATATCGGATGTATCTCATGAATTGAAAACGCCAATTGCTTTAATACAAGGCTATAGTGAAGGATTATTGGAAAATGTAAATACAGATGAAGAAAGTAGAAAATTTTATGCAGAAGTCATTTTAGATGAAACCAATAAAATGGATCGATTAGTAAAACAATTACTAGATTTGATGAAATTAGAATATGGAAAAAGAGAGTTTGAAGATAAAACATTTGATATTGTAGAATTAGAAAAAGAAGTTGTCAGAAAATCCCAACTCATGTTAGAAGAAAAACAAGTTAAAGTAGAATTACAAACGATAGAAGAAATTAATGTATTTGCTGATGACTTTTATATCGAACAGGTAATCAGTAATTATATTACCAATGCGATTAAACATGTTAAACAAGTAGATGGAGAAAAATATATAAAAATAGAAAATGTAGTAAATGTAGAAAAAAACAAAGTAAGAGTTAAAGTCTTTAATACAGGAGATAATCTTCAAGAAGAAGATATAGCAAGAATTTGGAATCGTTTTTATAAAGTAGATACTTCTAGAAATAGACAAAATGGTGGAACAGGAATAGGTTTATCTTTTGTAAAAGCCATTATGAACAATTATGGAAATATATATGGGGTTATGAATAAAGACAATGGTGTAGAGTTTTATTTGGAACTAGATTTGAAAATAGAATAGTGATAAAAAGGCTTGAGAATAGGGTTACATGCAAAAAGCATTTTTCTCAGGTCTTTTCTTTTGTCGAAATTTGCGATGAAAAGTGCTTTACAAATAAAAGAAAATATATTATGATATTTAAGAAAGTTGACTTTAAATCTAAAAAAATTAATTCACCAAAATTTTTTCGAAAAAATTATTTCTTGAAATTTTCAAAAAAAGTAAAACAAATAAGAGTAATAAGGAGTGTGATAGGATAGGAACGTTTAAATATAGCACATGGTATATAAATGGATTTAGTTTTGTAATTTCCATTGTCTTATTTTTTATCTTAAGTATTTTTTATACTCATTTTAATTTTGAATCTCAAAAAGAAGTTTTAACCACAGGATTTGTCGCCAATCTTGAAAATCAAAGTAAAATCCCAAACATTGAATCACAACAAAAAGAACCAAAATGGTATTTAGAAATTCCTAATATTTGTTTATATGCTGAAATTGCAGAAGGAACAACAAAGGAAATTATGGATAATTATATTGGACATTTTGAAGAAACACAAAAGTGGAAAGGGAATGTATGTTTAGCAGCCCACAATAGAGGGTATAAAAATAATTACTTTTCAGAAGTGAAAACATTAAAAGAAGGTGATAAAATTATTTACCATTATGAAGGTAAGCTTAGAGAATATCTAGTAGAAAAAAATATAATTATAAAAGATACAGACTTATCTTGTTTAGAAGATACACAAAAGAATAAGATGACACTAATAACCTGTGTAGAAAATGAGCCGAATTACAGGAGATGTGTTAAAGCAGTGGAACAATAATAAAAAAGAAAGGAAGAATGAAAAATTGAAGAAAAAAAATAGAAAGTTAAAGAAGGTACTTATCATCATAGCACTATTGGTTATGAATGGACTAGGTGTAATTAATGCAGTATATGCATCTACCCCTATTAATTCAGCACATGTATATGCGATAGGAGATTGTGGACAATTATTAAAATATAAAGGAGTTATTGTAGTAACTGACTATGTACAATATACTGCACAGGGAATAAACTATCCAGCGTATTGTTTAGACAAGACCAAAATAGGAGCACAAGTAAAACCATATGATGTTTCTATACAAGAAGCAATTAAAGATGTAGGTTTATGGAAGGTTATTATCAATGGATACCCATATAAATCAATACAAGAGTTAGGCGTAGCAAATAAAGAAGAGGCTTTTACAGCTACGAAACAAGCTGTATACTGTTATATCCATGAAAATAAACCAGAAGATTATGAAGGCATTGGAGAAGCTGGGAATAGAACCTTGAGAGCATTGCATAAAATTGTAAAAGATGCACAAAATGAAAAAGATGCACAAAATGAAAAAGGAACTAAGATATCCAATACATTAGAAATTAAGCCATCAAATGTAGAATGGAAACAAGATGAATTAAACCCACAATATGTCTCTAAAACATTTTCTATATCAGCAGGAGCTCATATCAAGAATTTTAACATAACCGTAATCAAAGAAAATGCACAAGATATAGGAGGAATTAAGCTAACAAATATACAAAATGTGGAAAAGAGTGAATTTGCACCAAATGAGCAATTTAAAGTGTTAGTGCCAATTAAAAATATGACAGAAGAAGCAACATTAAAATTAACAGTAGAAAGTCAGATTCAAACTAAACCAATCTTATATGGTGTAGCACCTAATAGTCAGAATCAAGATTATGCATTAACTGCTGCAACATATGAGGATGGTAGAGGAGAAAAAAGAGATGCATATCCAAAAAATGAAACAAAGATTATTATTGTCAAACAAGATGAAAAAACAAAACAGAAGTTGGAAGGTGTAGAATTTGAATTATTAGATGAAAACAAAAAGGTAGTATATGCAGATTTAAAAACAAACAAAGAAGGGAAAATACAAATTAATCATATTATTCCAGGTAAATATTATTTAAGAGAAACACGAACAAAAGAAGGGTATGAGAAATATGAAGAATTGATTGATTTAGAAATAGCATTACAAGAAGAATATACAGTAACAGTAAATAATAATCCAGAAGAAAAGCCAAAAGTAGAAATCGACAAGAAAACAAAAAATAAAGAAGTAAGTTCTGCTAATGTGAAAAAAGTAAAACAAAAAGAAGAAGAAAAGGAAGAAGAAATTCCTAATATAATCAAGAGAGAAAAATTACCAGTAACAGGTAAATAATAAAAAGACAAAAAAGAATAATAAATAATTATTATTCTTTTTTTCAATTAAAAAATGAATAGAAAAAGCATAAAGATATGCATAATTGTTTTTTACCATAAAAAAATTTCAATCATATTGCTTTTGTTCTTGAAAAAAGAATAAAAAATGGATATAATAAGAACAATAATAAAAAATTAAAGGAGTCGATAATTCATGATAACTCAACTGCTTATGTTAATGGTATTAATAGCACTAAATGCATTTTTTGCTGCATCAGAAATAGCCTTTATTTCTTTAAATGATGCAAAGATAGAAAAACAGGCAAAAGAAGGAAATAAAAAAGCGAAACAGATTGAAAAAATGTTGAAAAATCCAAGTGGTTTTTTAGCTACTATCCAAATAGGCATTACTCTAGCAGGTTTTTTATCGAGTGCATATGCTTCAGAAACATTTGCTGAAATGTTAGCCCCAGTATTATATCAATTTATGCCATTTATTCATATAGGCATATGGAAGAACATTGCTATTATCCTCATAACCATAATATTATCTTTCTTTACCTTAATCTTTGGCGAATTAGTGCCAAAAAGATTTGCGATGAAAAATTATGAAAAAATATCTTTTGCTACCATAGGAATTATTCGAGCAATTTCTATGGTAACTTCACCATTTGTTAAGTTTTTAACTTGGGTAACCAATGGTGTATCTAAAGTATTTGGTGTTGGAGAAAATGAAGAGGAATCAGTTACAGAAGAAGAAATTAAAATGTTAATTGATCAAGGAGAGGAAAAAGGTACAATAAAAGAAGAAGAAAAAGAATTGATTAATAATGTATTTGCTTTTAATGACATTACTGTTTCCGAGATTATGAGGCACAGAAAAGATATTTTTGCTGTTGATATGAATATTAGTCATGATGAATTATTACAAGAACTTTCAAAAGAAGAGTATCGTTATAGTAGAATTCCCGTATATGAGGAAACGATTGATGAAATAAAAGGTATTTTATATGTAAAAGATGTATTAAAAAATATCAATAAAAAAACATTCCGTATAAAGAATGTCATAAAAGATGCTTATTTTGTTTCACAAAATAGATTAATTAATGAAGTATTTAAAGAATTGCAAAAGAATAAAAAACAGATTGCCATTATTGTTGATGAATATGGTGGCACATCAGGTTTAATTACTATGGAAGATATTTTAGAGGAATTGGTAGGTGATATTTATGACGAATATGACAAAGAAGAAAAAGAATATGAACAAATCGATCCCAATACTTATCTTTTAAGTGGTAGTATGACTATTAATGAAGTGAATAAGTTATTGGAGGCTAACATTCCTGAGGGGGATTATGATACCATTTCTGGATATCTACAAGATAAATTAGGAAGAATACCAGAAGAAGAAGAAAAACCAGTAATTGATACAGAAAATGTAACATATAAAATAGAAGAATATGAGGATAAAAGAATTCTTAAAGTAAAGGCTTGTAAAAATAATACAGAACAGATGGGATTCTAGAAAGGAAAAAGAGAAAATGAAAAAAAGGTATATGGTTATGCTTGCCATGATTTTACTAATATTTATGGTAGTCGTTTTTATTATTATTCATCATGGTGTCATGGAAATGGGGAAAAATTATGAGATAGAAAAAGTGAATCAATATAATTATTTTAGATTAAAACAAAATGATTCATATGGTGTTATTGATAAAAAGGGAAGTGTTATCGTAAAGCCAATGTATAGTGAAATCATTATACCAAACCCAGAAAAGGATGTTTTTGTATGTTATCAAGGAGAAGATATAAACATACTAAATAAACAACAAGAAGAAATATTAACGGAATATAGCCATGTTCAACAGATTCGATTAAAAAACGTATCGAGTGATTTAATGTATGAGAAAAGTGTATTAAAATATAGTAAGGAAGGAAAATATGGTTTAGTAGGATTAGAAGGAAAAGAAATAACAAAGCCTATTTATGAAGAAATTGATAGTTTGCCATATAAAGAAGGAGAATTATTAGTAAAACAAAATGGTAAATATGGTATTATTAATATAAAAGGGAATAGTATTGTGCCTATTCAATACGATAAAGTAGCGGTTGATGAATTTTATATGAACGAAGAAGGGTATCGTTATGCAGGATATATTGTATCCATTAAAACGCAAGATGGCTATCGCTATGGATATTTAAATAGCAAAGGAAAAGAAGTGCTACCAATAGAATATAATGAAATTTCAAGAGTAGTAGAAATTAAAGAGAGTGAGAATGTCTATCTCATTTGTGCAAAAAATGGACAATATGGAGTGAGGAAAAATGGAGATGAACTTCTTGAAAATGGATATCAATCTATTCGCTATGATGCCATAAATCAAATATTTGTTATGGAAAAAAATCAGAAATATGGCATCGCAGATTTTGTAGGAAAACAAATTGTTCCTATTGAATATAATCAAATCGATATTATAGGAATGTTTTTGTATGCACAAAATGAACAAGGAACAACGGTTTATCATGCTAATGGAGTACAAGCTAATATTAGTGCTAATGTAGCGATATTAAATACCAATAATGAAAAGTATAAAATAAAAATTAATCATAGGGATAATCAAACCCAATATGGAGTGATGGATAAAGAAGGAAAACAGTTAATTGAAGAAAAATACAATTACATTGAATATTTGCATGATAATTATTTCATTGCTAGTGAAGAAAATGGGAAATTAGGAGTGTTAGATGATAAAGGTATAGTTAAAATAGAAATCGATAAAGATTCTGTACAAAAAATTCAAGATACAGATTTAATACAAACTACTTATTCATCAGGAAAAATTATGCAAATATATAATAAAGACATGGAAATGATTGGTGAGATGCAAAATGCTATCATGGAAGTAGAAGATCATTATATCAAAATGTATAATGGAATAGAAGTAAAATATTTTAATCAACAAGGAAAAGAATTAAAGAACATAGAAGTATATCCAAATAATCAATTATTTGTAAAAAAACAAGGAGAACAATATGGTTTCGTGGATGCTAATGGAAAATTAGTCGTAGATTATCAATATGATCAAGCAGAAGAATTTAATATTTATGGTTTTGCTGGTGTCAAAAAAGCAGGAAAATGGGGAGTTCTTAATGAACAAGGGCAAGAAGTTGTCGCTCCAATTTATGAGATGAAAGAAAGACAAATACCATTTTTTATAGGAAGTTATTATCGAGTAACGTATGGATTTGGCGAATTTTATTATACAAATTAGCACACTTTCTGTTTAAATTCATATTTTTTAGTAAATACTTAAAATAGTGAAACATAGGTTAAAGAAGGTGTTAATTTGAAATTAGGAGTAGCTTTATCTGGGGGAGGAATTAGAGGTATTGCTCATGCAGGAGCCTTAAAAGCGATGGAGGATAATGGAATAAAAATAGATGTGATAGGAGGTACTAGTTCGGGGAGTTTAGTAGCCTCCTTATATGCTATGGGATATTCTCCTTATTATATTTATATATTATTTAAAAGGTATGCTAAAGATCTGGTAGAGATTAATTCTTCTCCTATTATTTCTGGAATTGGAAATTTTATGATGAATAAAAAAGTCAATTTATTGGGGTTAAAAACAGGAGAATCATTAGAAAAAGCATATAACGAAATAGCTATGAGAAAAGGAATTCGAAAAATACAAGACATAAAAAAAATACCAATAGTTATTCCAACTGTTGATGTTAAAGAATCAAAAGAATATATTATCACTAATCAAATTCCAGAAAAAAGTGTAGATGAATCACAATATATTACAGATATATCGGTAGGAAAAGCGGTAAGGGCGAGTAGTTGTTTTCCAGCCGTTTTTTGTCCTTGTGATTTTAAAACACATAAGTTTTTAGATGGAGGAGTACTAGATAATATACCTGTGACAGAAGTAAAAAAACAAGGAGCAGATAAAGTTATTGCTATTAATTTCAAAGCAGATGATATTAATGACGATAGTAATGTAATGGATATTGTTATGAGAACTATTGATATTATGGGTAACAAAATTTCAGAGGAAAGTTTAGCAGAAAGTGACTTAGTATTGACTATTTCAACCGATAAAACAGGTCTTTTAGATGTGGAAAAATTAGATAAATGCTATCACTTTGGTTATCAAGCCACAATAAGAAAGTTAGAAGATATCAAAAAGATTTTACAAAATAACGAAAGATAAGAAATATATTTGAATATAATAGATAGAAAAGAACGAAAGGAAGAAAAACGATGGAAATAAGATATTTTGATCATGCTGCTACAACTAGAGTAAAAAAAGAAGTTTTGGAAGAAATGTTGCCCTACTTTAACCAAAACTATGGAAATCCATCTTCTCTTTATTCCATAGGAAGGATTTCTAAAAAGGCGATAGAGGAAGCCAGAAAAAGAGTATCTACTTTAATTAATGCTCATCCCAATGAAATTTATTTTACAGGATGTGGATCAGAAAGTGACAATACGATAATTAAAGGAGTAGCTTATGCTAATCGTCAAAAAGGAAGACATATCATTACTTCCCAAATTGAGCATCCCGCTGTACTTCATACCTGTCAAACTTTAGAAAAGCAGGGATTTGAGGTGACTTATTTAAAAGTTAATCAGGAAGGTGTTATTCATTTAGAAGAATTAGCTAATTCTATTCGAAATGATACAATCTTGATTACTATTATGTTTGCTAATAATGAAATTGGTACAGTTCAGCCTATTGAGATGATTTCCAAGATAGCTAGAATGCATAATATTATTTTTCATACAGATGCTGTGCAAGCTTGTGGAAATGAGCCAATTGATGTAAAACGAATGGGAATCGACAGTCTATCTTTATCCGGTCACAAATTATACGCACCAAAGGGAATTGGTGCATTATATGTAAAAAATGGCATTTCTTTTGAAAGATTTATCGATGGAGGGCATCAAGAAAAAAACAAAAGAGCAGGAACAGAAAATGTTGCAGGAATTGTCGGATTAGGAAAGGCGTGTGAGTTAGCTAATATACAGTTAAAAGAATATAGACAACATTTAAAAGGACTAAGAGATTATTTTATTACACAAGTAAAAGAAAAAATAAAGGATGCTGTGTTAAATGGAAGTATAGAAAATCGATTGCCAGGAAATGCAAATTTTTCATTTCCTTTAGTCGATGGAGATGCCTTATTACTAAATTTGGATGGAAAGGGAATCTGTGCTTCAGCAGGTTCTGCTTGTACATCTGGTTCCTCAGCTCCTTCTCATGTTCTATCAAGTATAGGATTGTCAGAGGCATTGGCACAGGGGTCACTAAGAGTAACATTTGGTGAGGAAAATACAAGAGAAGATGTAGATTATTTAGTAGACAGTTTATGTGAAATTGTACCAAAACTTAGAAAGCATTAGTTGTTTTCTAATAAAGAAATAGCACATTTAATACCATCTACAGCAGCAGACATAATACCACCAGCATAACCTGCGCCTTCTCCACAAGGATATATACCTTCAATGTTAGACATGAAATTTTGCTTTCTCATTATTTTAATAGGTGAAGAACTTCTTGTTTCAAGACCTGTTAAGATGCTATCAGGGTGAGCAAAATTTTTAAGTTTAGTATCAAAGAATTCAATTCCTTGTTTTAACGTATCAGCAACAAAATCAGGTAAAATATCGTGTAGATTAGATAAAGTAAATCCAGGTTGATAGGTAGGGATAACTTTACCAATTTGCTTGGATTTTTGATGGTTTAGAAAGTCTTCTACTCTTTGTACAGGAGCAAAATAATGAGACCCACCTAGAGAAAATGCCTTTTCTTCTAAATCTTGTTGAAAATAAATACCAGCTAAAGGGGAATTAAGAGGAAAATCTTTTGGTGTTACATTGACTAAAATAGCAGAATTAGCATTTTGTCCATCCCTTAAAAAATTACTCATTCCATTTGTTACAATTGTATGGGGTTCACTAGAAGAAGCCATAACAACTCCACCAGGACACATACAAAAGGTATAACAACAACGTCCATTAGGGGCATGATAAGACAACTTATATTCTGCTGGAGGTAGTTGTAATTTGGTTAATGTACCATATTGTGCTTCATTAATCCAGTTTTGCAAGTGCTCAATACGAACGCCAATAGAAAAGTTTTTAGCTTCCATTTGTAATCCTTTGTGATAAAGTTTTTCAAATGTATCTCTTGCACTGTGCCCTATGGCTAGAATGACATGATTGCTGTTTATGGTTTTTTCTTCATGGTTACTCATAGTTTGTAAGTTAACAATCTGTTGATTTTTAATACCGAAATCAATAACTTTGGTATTAAACAGGAAAGTTCCACCTTTTGAGATAATATAGTCTCTCATATTTTTTATGATATGGATTAGTTTATCTGTGCCTATATGTGGTTTAGAAAGATATAGAACTTGTTCAGGAGCACCAAAATAAACAAATTCTTCTAAAACCTTTTGGCAAAATGGGCTGTGAATGCCACTGGTTAATTTTCCGTCAGAGAAAGTACCAGCACCTCCTTCTCCAAATTGAACATTAGAATGAGGATTAAGTTTTCCCTTTGTTAAAAATGTATGAACGCTTTGGCTTCTGTTTTCAATAGGTTGACCTTGTTCAATAATAATGGGCTGAATGTTGTTTTGGACGAGAATAAGGGCAGAAAAAAGACCAGCTGGTCCAGCTCCTACGATAATTGGACGAGAAGTTAAATGAGAATTTGTTTGGATATTAGGCATTTCAAATTTTTTTATTTTTTCTAATGCAGGATATTGATTTTCATTTTTTACCACAAGATTAATGGCATATGTATAATGAACATCATCTTTTTTTCGTGCGTCGATTGATTTTCGTGCTATGTGCCATTCTAAAATATCTTCTTTTTTTATGTGATGTTTTTTTATTGCGATGTCAAAGAGTTCGTTTCTAGTGACTTCTTTTCTAATTTTAATATTATTAATTCTTAACATGGCATATCCTCCTGTACTTCATATAGTTAATTATAGCATATACCATTAAATTATGGTATAATAGAAAGAAATTTAATAAAAAAGAAGGAGAAGGAAATGGAAGAAAGTTGGGATAATCGAACAGAGCTTTTAATAGGAAAGGAAGCGTTACAAAAATTAATCCAAGCCAAAGTAGTGGTTTATGGAATTGGAGGAGTTGGTTCATTTGTAGTGGAAGGATTAGTAAGAGCAGGAGTAGGACATATTGTTTTGGTAGATAAGGATAGGATTGTTTGTAGTAATGTAAATCGACAAATACAAGCAACATGTCACACAATAGGCAAGAGAAAGATAGATGCTATGAAGCAAAGGGTTCAAGAAATAAACCCAAAAATAAAAATAGATGTTTATATCCCACAAGAAATAGCGGGAGGAGAAGAAAACTTAATTAATGAAAGTTTTTCCTATGTAGTAGATGCCGTTGATACAATAAAAACTAAAATTAAACTAGTAGAGAAGGCTGTAGAAGTACAAGTGCCAATTTTATCTTGTATGGGAACAGGAAATAAATTGGATCCAACAAAATTTGAGATTACCACAATAAACAAGACGTCAGTTTGTCCATTAGCAAGAGTGATGAGAAGAGAGTTGAAAAAAAGAAATATCCATCAAGTTAAAGTGTTATATTCGAAAGAAGAACCAAAATCAACTAACCAGCAAGCAATTGTTGGAAGTATATCTTTTGTTCCTTCTGTAGCAGGGCTTATTATAGCGGGAGAAGTGATTAATGATATTATTCATCATAATAAAAATTATTCAGAAAGTAGGAGAAAGAGTTAAACAGAGTATGAAAATTTTATCTATTATTTTTTATTATATGAATTAGGATTGGGAATTTTATGGTTATTAACCTTATGTTGTCTATTGAACATAAAATAAAATGAAGATTTTATTAATTTTTAAGAATGCTTTAATTTTTTTAATAATTGATATATAATGTAAATAATAAAAATAAATGGGGAAATATATGAGAAAGAAAATAATCAATTATAGTATAAAAATATTTTGGATTTTTGTTATTGGTAGTGTATTTGGTTTTTTTGCTGAAATGCTTTATGCTCTAGTATATACAAGGACATTAGAAATACGAAGAGGTCTAATTTATGGACCATTTATACAAATTTATGGCATGGGAGCGGTAGCTTATTATCTTTTAATTTCTAAGATACAAGAACCTAAAAAGGCCTTTTTTTCAGGTATGATTATGGGAGGAAGTTTAGAATATTTATGTTCATTTTTTCAAGAGATTTTTTTTGGTACGATTTCTTGGGAATATTCTCATTTATTTATGAATTTAAATGGCAGAACTTCTTTGTTATATTGTGTATATTGGGGCATTATTGCTATCTTATATTTAAAGATAATTTATCCAGTTTTTCAAAGGATGGAAGTATTCATTAATCATAGTATAGTTAGAGTTATTACACTATTTTTTATGTTATTTATGACTTTTGATATTGTCATTTCTTGTATGGCAGGTAATCGTCAGCAGGAAAGACGTGAAAAAATACCAGCAGAAGGACCAGTAGATGAATTTTTAGATAGAGTATATCCCGACCATTTACTAGATAGAATTTATCATAATAAGAAAGAGGTATAAATAAGAAGAGGTTTTCTCTTTAGATTTCACAAAGACTAAATGGTTATTAAAAATTGGAGTTCTAACCTTTTAGTTAAAAGAATACAATTAAACAAAAGTATACGTATGGGGGTTTGCTTTATGAAAGACATATCAATCGAAGAACGTGCTATTAATTTAGCACAATATATAATAGATTCAAAAGATACAGTAAGAGGTGCAGCAAAAAAATTTGGGATTTCAAAATCAACTGTACACATGGAAGTTACAATTCAGAATGGTTTGAAAATTGGACAGAAAATTCTTGAAAACGTATAAAGTAAGTGTTTTTTTAGCGGCTAGAACCAGCTATGATGAAGTTTAGGATTAGTTATTAAATAGAATTAGAAAAATAAAGTGCTTTTTAGAAGCATTTTATTTTTTGATAAAATGATGAAAAAGTCTTGACATATATTGTGGCACGTGTTAAAGTATATAGCAAGGAGGAATAGTATGAATATAATAAATGATATTAGAGAAAGACAAGAACAATTAGTAGCTATGATCAATACAACATTTGAGGAACTAATCAAAAAGGTAGAGAATTTACCAATAGAAGATAATAACTATCAAAGAGAATATGAAAGTATTTATCCAATAACCAATACAAAAGTACTAAAAGGAAAAAAACCTATAGCAGTAAAGATGGGAGATCAACGTATAATTACTCCTACTTGGAAAAAAGTAGTCGAGAATATTTTGAAAGAGGTTATCAAAGATGAACATATGAAAAAGAAAGTATTGAGCCTACGAGATATATTGTTAGGACGTGTTCGTACAAGAATTTCTAAATATTCGGATAATATGCGTAGCCCTATAGAATTATGTAAGGAATTATATATTGAAACTCATTATGATACAGAAACATTAATGAACTTTTTACTACAAATTTTAACTGAAATACATTATGATTATCATCATGTAAAAGTAATTATCAAAAATTAAAAGCAGATATATCAAAAGGTTATCAATGGGATGGTTTTACACTATTAATTATAGATACTTTTGTTAGATTTAAATATTATACAAAATGAATATGATGATGTATGCTACACATCTTGATAGTAAAAGTTACTAACAAAAATATAAAACAAGCGAGCACCTGTATAAAAATAATTACAATTGTATTGAACAATATCACTTCTTATGATATAAATATAACATAAAGAATAAAATGTAGTAGGTGGAGAAAATGAATATATTAAACAATTGGTTATTATATGTGTCATTGTATTTAGTTTTAGCAACAGTTTTTACACAATTTTATAAAATTACAACAAAGACACTAACGAAAGCAGGCTCTTTAACTGTTTTATTAGAACTTATGGCAGGAATTATAGTGCTTTTTTTATGTCCGTTTTTTGAAATCAAGTTTTCTACAGATATAAAAGTATATATATCATTAGGATTTGCAATTATTTTTTATGCAATAACAGATAGATTAAATACTACTGTACGAAAAGAAATAGAAGCATCAACTTTCAGTATACTAAAACAGATATCAACTGTATTTATGATAGTTGCAGGAATACTATTCTTTAAAGAGTCTTTTCTATGGAATAAAATGATAGGAGCTACATTAATCATTTTTAGCAATATTTTAATTTTTTACAAAAAAGGTAAGTTTAAGTTTGATAAATATGTATTGCTTGGAGTATTATCTAATTTATCTTTTTCAATAGCTATGTTTTTAGATGTAAGTATTTCTGATAATTTTAATTTGCCAATATATGTTGCAATTACTTTAATAGTACCAGCAATCTTAATTTTTATATTTGATAGAATAAAATTTTCTGAAATTAAAACAGAATTTAAAAATGGAAACAAAAAAGCTATGATAATTACCTCTTTCACATGGGGATTAAGTATATTTAGTCAATTAAGAGCATATCAATTAGGGAATGTTACAACAATAGCTCCGTTATGTGCATTAACAGTTATACTGAATGTTTTAGTTGGATATTTGTTTTTAAAAGAAAAAGATAGTTTATTAAAAAAAATATTTGCTGCTATTTTAGTAATTATAAGTGTTATTTTGATAAAATGTAAATAATATTATATATATTTAGTATAGAATTTTTACATAAAAATATAATAATACTAATAGATAAATTTAACATTTTGCTTGATAAAATCAAGATTTAAGTGTTATACTATCAATAGTAGATTGTACCTCGGATAACCTACCAGCCGAGGTCATTTTTTTACATTCTAAATAAATATATTGAAGATGCTATCAATGAATGTGAATTAATATTGAGAAAACTAGAACATAGATAAATCCTATATAATATATTTTAATGTGCTTTATAAAATTAAGTCAAGGTTAAATAAATGTGCTGTCGCACAACCTTGACTTGATTTTATAAGCACATTGTTTTTCAATTAAGAGGATTTAAAGATAAGTATAATTAAGTAGGCATAAGCACTATTAAACAGAAAACACCTCATTAAAATGAGGGAAGGCAAGGCAAGTGTTCACACATCGCCTACACACATTGAAGGGCAGGCCTTCAAGAGTTAATAAAAGAACAAAAATTTTAAGCAGATTTGATGTAAAAATTCACCAAATGAACCACTAAACCTTTTCCTGCAAAGATTATGGGGTGATTTTTAAAATTTGCATAATACAAAAAAGAAAAAGCAATATAATATTGTAAATTGTTGCTGAAAAATAATTTTGAAATTGTATAGATTTTTTTATCAAAACATTGACTATATATCAATATTTTGATAAAATATGTATATAATATTAATGGAGGTGTTTAGTATGCCAATAATTAGACCAAGTTCTGATTTAAGAAATAATTATAATGAAATTTCTACAATTTGTCATCAAACTAAAAGTCCAGTATATATTACTAAAAATGGTGCAGGAGATTTAGCAGTAATGAGTATTGAATTGTATGAACTTTTAACAGATAAATATATGTTATATAGGGAATTAGAAAAAGGTATCAATTCTTTAGAAAAAGGAGAAAAATATTCAGAAAAAGAAGTATATGAAGAATTAGATAAAATATAGAAGGAAGGTTTATTTGTGAAGAAATACAATATAGAATATTCGAAAGAATCAAAAGAAGATTTAGTAAGAATAAAGCAATATATTAAATATAATTTGCAAGAACCCGAAATAGCACAAAAATTAATATCAAAAATAAGAAATGAAATAAATAATTTAAAACATAATCCTAAAATTTACTCAATTATAGATGATGACCTAATAAGGAAAATTGAAATAAGGAAATTGGTAGTAGATAATTATATTGTTTTTTATAGAATAAAAAATGATAATATAGAAATAGTTAGGGTTATGTATGGAAGAAGAAATTGGATTAATTTATTGTAA
>CANOPF010000002.1 GCA_947568535.1 uncultured Clostridium sp.
GATGCATTGTATAACAATTTATACAAGACTAATGGAAGAAATTTAAACTTTTATAAAAGACTAGCAGAAACAATAAAAACAGCTTCAATTAACTCTTATCCTGGAGTTGATAAAGAACACGAAGACACAAAAAATCTTTCAAATATGGCTAAAATAGTACAAAATAATAACAATATCATAAATGAATTGAGAGATAAAATGATAGAAACAGCAAAACAATCGCCATATTATGAAATAATAAATTCATTTTATGGAATTGGAGAAATACTGACAGCAGAGATACTTGGAGAATTAGGAGATATAACAAGATTTGATAGTCCAAAAGAAATAATAGCATTTTGTGGACTTGATCCAACAATAAAACAGTCTGGAAAAAGTATAAATGTGAAAGGAGCAATATCAAAAAGAGGAAACAAATATGCACGATATATATTATTTAATTGTAGTCAAATGGTAGTAAAACTAGGTGCTTCAAATTATCCAGAACATCCAGTATATATTTATTATCAAAATAAAAAAGCAGAAGGCAAACACTACTACGAAAGCCTAACTGCTTGTTCTACAAAAATTCTAAGAATGTTATATTCTATGTGCAAAAATAATAAACAATTCTTAGAAAAATAACCATAATTGAATTTTATCATAAAAGAAGTGAAAAAGATACAATTTTTTAAAAAATATATCGTTTTCGCTTGTTTGCCATACAAAAAAATAATATAATAAATTTATAAAAAAGGGCTTGACAAAAATTAGATAGTCAATAAGTAAAAGAAGATAATAAGTTGAAATTATTGTTTGGTAAAAGATTAGATTAAAAAGTCTAGTCTTTTCTTGATGAAGAGTAAAATAAAGTATTTTAAAAAATTATTTGGGAACTGTAACTTTTTTAAAAAAATTGGTATTATAAAAGTAAGATATCTAAAAATAAAAAGGAGATTTAGATCTAAATTGAAACAGCATAAACTATTAAAAGATTATATAGAAAAGAATGAACTAAATATAGAACAAATAATTAACGATTATAGTGGATATGTTTATACAATTATAAAAAATATATCTAACCAAAAATTTACACAAGAAGATATAGAAGAAATTATAGCAGATACTTTTTTTGTACTATGGAAAAATGCCTATAAAATAAACGAAAATGATAAAATAAGCTCTTATTTGTCTGGCGTAGTAAATAATATTATTAAAAAGAAAAGAAGAGGAATAAAAGAAAATCTTAACATTGAAGATTATGAAAACATTTTACAAGAACAGAACCAAGTAGACAATATCTATGAAAATCAAAATAAAATAAAAATAATGGAAAAAGCGTTAGAAAATATGACGAAAGAAGATAACGACATTTTTGAATTATTTTATTATGCTGGTAAAAAAGTAAAAGAGATTGCCAAACAATTAAATATTACAGAATTTAAAGTAAAAACAAAGTTACACAGAATTAGAAAAAGGATAAAACGAATTTTAGAGAAAGAGGGATATAGGTATGAATAATGAAGAGTTAAACAGAAATGTGCTAAAAAGAGTAAAAAGAAAAATAGCTATATCCAACTTTGAAAAGGAGGAAACAAGAATGTTCAAAAATAGAATAGGGAAAATGGTAGCAACCTTTGCATTAGCAACTGGATTAACAGCAGGAGTGGTATTTGCTGGAACAATGGTATATGAAAAAGTCTTTAAAGAACCAAAAAAATATGAATCTTATGGAGAATTAATACAAGATATTAAAGAAAGTCAAGGCTCACAAGAAGTTACAAAAGAAGATGAAAAAAAAGCAGTTAATATGGAAGAGGCTATGGTTGAAGCAAATAAGTTTTTAAATAAATTTGGGATTGACAATCAGGAATTTGTTACGAAGGAATTAAAGAAAAACTATATAATGGGAGCTGAATTAGTGTATTATTTTACAACAGATAAAAACTTAAATAAAGGGATTCATGTAGGAATTAATGCAGAAAATGGTAAATTTATAAGTTTTACCAATAACAATTTAGCACATTCTGGTTTTGAGCCAGACAAAATAAGTAAAGAACAAGCCATAAAAAAAGCAGATGAAATATATAATTTATTGGATTTAAAAGAGAAGGAATATAAAATAAATGAAGTTTCAGAGCCACCATGTTATTTTCCAAATAACGAAGGAAATAGTGCCGAATGGTGTGTAACATATTATAAAGTTTATGGAGAAGCATTAAATCAATTTGAAAGAGTTCAAATTATGTTTACAGTAGTAAATGGAGAAGTAAAGGTATATAGTGCTTTTATAGCAAATGAGAATGTAGAATATAAAGATAATCCAGTTCAAATTACAAAAGAAGAAGCAGAAAAAATTGCGTTAGAAAAAGATAAGAAAATAACAGATAATGAAGTAGATTGGATTATTACAAAACAACAAATTAGACAAATTAATTCATGGATTTATTTACTAGAACAAAATGGAGGAAAATATCCTGAATTCAAAGAGGAAAAACAAGCAGATGGAAGTACTGTAAGATATAATGAATATCAAACAGTACAAAATATAGCAAGAAAAGTTTGGTCAGTTAATATTCACTATAAACAAGGTGAACCTGATTCAAACAATGAAAAGAAATATAATTCTAAATCAATTTTTGTAGATGTAACAACAGGTGAAGTTATAGGTGGTGCCGATGAATCTTATTGGGATTAGATAACCAAAATATTAGAAATTTTTAGAAATGGTATTTGTATGGCAATCGCTTAAAAATTTTTTACCTTAGAAAAATCAAGGTTTTAAATTTTCACTAAAAAATAAGAATTGAGTATTTTTAATATGTAGAAGTTTTTTAAGCGATTGCCATATGGTATTTGACAAATGCAAAAGAATATGTTATTATTTAATTACAGAATAAATGAACTTTGAATATCGCTAGTATTCAATCATGACAGTGTGTGTACCACGAATACACATGCTATTTTTTTTGTCAAAAAATAGAGCAGACCACGAATCTGCTCTACGACTAAATACAGCTAATTAGTCTTAACTTTGTTGTCATCTTGCATTTGCTTATATTGTTGTTCTAATTGTTGTTGTAATCTAATGTTTTTTTCTCTTTCTGCTATGTACTTGTCAGCAAAATGCAAAATTAAATCGCTAGTATTCAAAATCATAACCCCCTTTCCGCCTTTTAGAAAAGGCTAGCCTTTCCTTTAACGTAAGGTTGTTAATATATTACTATAATTTTATATTCAAAACAAGCGAACATAATAAAATGTTACAAGTTTTTTCCAATTATTTGTTGTCAAATTTTTATAGATGTAAGATTTTTCGCATAAATAATATCAAATATTGGGTAATTTTTTAAGTAGTAAATTTGAATAGATATAAATTAAGAAAAACCTTAATAATTAACGGTTCTAAAATATTAATTTGATAGTTATTCTAAATAACTGAAACATAACTTTTTATAAAAAAATAAAAATTTTTTTAATTACGGTTGGTTTTTTTGAAAAATATGGATGTATATATAATAGAGGAATAATTTCTTAAAAATTTTTTTAAAATCACGAAGAAAAATTTGAAAAACACCTCTGTATATAGAGTATGTGATAATAAATCAAAGAAGGAGGAATCAAATACCATAAAACAATAAATATAGTGTTGACCCTTTTTACAAGCCCTTTAAATCAATAATTTATATGTGAATAATAAAGTCTTTCTAGCATATAAATTGAATAAATATTAATAAAAAACAGGAGAAACTATGAACGAAACATTTAAAATTAATGTGTATTTTGATGAAAAGGGTGAAGAAATCGAAAATTTAATATCTCATTTTTTAATTGATCTATTAGAGAAAAAGAGATAATAAATTTTTATTATTTCAGTATTTGAATTTCCTAGAAAATTAGTTATAATTAATAGGAATTCAAATCGTTGTTTTTATCAAGCATGGGAAGGAGGAGAGATGCTTGAACCAATAAAAACAATAATTTATAAGGTAGCAATTTATATAAGATTATCGAAAGAAGATGTAGACAAAGGCTATGATGAAAGCGAAAGTATTACCAACCAAAAATCCTTATTAACAGAATATGTAGAAAACTTAGGATGGGAATATGAATTAGTAGATATTTATATAGATCCAGGATATACGGGAACAAACTTTAACAGACCAGATTTTCAAAGAATGATTAGAGATATCGAAAACGGAAAAGTAAATATGGTCATAACAAAAGATTTATCTCGTTTAGGTCGTGATTACATAGAAACTGGAGAGTATATTGAGAAATGGTTTCCAGAGCATGAGGTTAGGTATGTTTCTGTAACAGATGGCATAGATACTTTTGCTACTAATAATGGGAATAATGATATAGCACCATTTAAATCTATATTAAATGATATGTATTCTAAAGACTTATCTAAAAAGATTAGGACAGCCTTACATACCATGCAAAAACAAGGTAAATGGGTAGGAGGAAAAACGGCACTAGGTTATGGGAAAGATCCAAACGACAAAAATAAATTAATCATTTGTGAGCAAGAAGCGGAGATAGTAAGAGCTATCTTTAATATGGCTAATTTACGGAAATGAAATAGGCGTGATAAAAAATTACCTAAATGACAATAAAATACCAACAGCCAATCAATTAAGATATAGCAAAGCAACATTTTGGGAAAACAAAACAGTAAAAAATATCCTAAAAAATGAAGTATATATTGGAAATACTGTGCAAAATAAGAGAAGTAGAATTAGTTATAAAAACAGAAAGTTGAGAAGTAATCCACAAGAACAGTGGAATATTGTGGAAAACACACATGAACCAATCATTGAAAAGCAAGTTTTTGATAAAGTACAAAAAATGGTAATCGTGCAAAAATATAATAGGAATGAGAAAAAGCATAAGTTTTTATTAGATGGATTATTGTTTTGCTATGAATGTAAACACAAAATAGGAGTAAGAGGAAAGAAAAACGGCTATATGTTTATGATATGTAATAATTATCGTAGAAACTCAAAATTAGGACTTTGTACATCACATGGATTTAGTTATGAAGCATTAGAAAAAACAATACTACAATACATAAAGAATTTATTTTTAGCAATCGATAGTAAGAAAATAGAATTGAACATAAAGAATAATCGAACGAAACAAGATTATGGAAAAATGCTTAAGCAGAAACAAGCAGAAATAAATCTTGTGAAAGATAATATAGACAAAATGTATGTTGATAAGTTGAATAACAAAATAAGTGAAGAAATGTATAATAGGCTATTTGATAAGCTAATAAAAGAAGTAAATCAGAAAGAGAAAGAATACAATGAGTTAAAAAACAAAAAAGAAAATGCTTTGCAAGATGATAGTAAAGAGATAGAAAAGATAGTAAAAGAATTTCTAAAATTGGAAAAGCCAACACCTGAAATCATGAAAGTAATCATTTATAAAATAGAAATACACCAAGACAAACAAGTAGATATCATTTTTAATTTTAAGAGATTAAATAATATTAGTGTCAGCAATGCACAAACTGACTAATTTAATATTGCGTATTAGAATAGTCAAAACAAAACAACATAGCTGTCTACTTTGACCTCAACCAGAAGGAATATCCATGGCAGTTCCAATGAAAAATGGAGGAATGAAGATAAGTAAAGTAATTTATTATGTCATATTATCAGGAATTACAACAGGAGTAGGTGCTTTTTTTGGTGCCATCATAGGCTCTATATCAGAGACCATCATAGCAACTTGCTTAAGTTTTGCAGCGGGGGCTATGTTATATATTGTATCGGGAGAACTAGTACCAGAAGCCAATCATTTGTATCATGGAAGAATGACAGCTTTAGGAAATATGTTAGGATTTTTAATGGGAATTTTTGCTACTTTTATCCATTAAAAAAGATAAAAAAACTACTTGCTTTTTGCACAAAGATATAGTAAAATACAAACAGACATTTGAAAAAAGAATAAAGATAACGGATATAACAGAAAGGAAGATTAGATGCAAAATATATTAGAAGGATTAAATGACAAACAATACGAAGCAATTGTTAATACAGAAGGACCATGTTTAGTCATAGCAGGAGCAGGAAGTGGAAAAACCAAAGTGTTAACCCATAAAATAGCTTATTTAATCGATCAAAAAGGAGCCAAACCATGGGACATATTGGCTATAACATTTACGAATAAAGCAGCTAATGAAATGAAAGAAAGAATTATTAATTTAGTAGGAGATATAGCAAAAGATATTTGGATGGGAACCTTCCATTCCATTTGTGTACGAATATTGAGAAGATTTATTGATAGAATTGGATTTGACTCTTCTTTTATTATATTTGATACAAGTGACCAAAGAACGCTAATTAAAGCATGTTTAAGAGATTTATCCATAGATGATAAATTATTCACAGACCGAAGTGTATTATCAGAAATTAGTAATGCAAAGAATGAAATGCTAGAACCAGAGCAGTATACAATTCGAGCAAATGGAGATTTTCGAAAAGAAAAGATAGCAACAGTATATGAGTTATATCAAAAAAGATTAAGGGAAAACAATGCCATAGACTTCGACGATATTATTAACTATACAATAAAGATTTTAACCGAAAATCCAGATATACTTGAATATTATACAAGTAAATTTAGATATGTATTAGTGGATGAATATCAAGATACGAATAAAGCACAATTTACATTAATAACCATATTAGCTTCAAGAAATGGGAATATTACTGTAGTAGGGGATAATGACCAGGGAATATATAGTTTTAGAGGAGCGGATATTGCGAACATCTTAAATTTTGAAAGGGATTTTCCTGGTACAAAAATCATAAAGTTAGAGCAAAATTATCGCTGTACACAAAATATTTTAAAAGCAGCTAACAGTGTAATTAAAAATAATGAAGTAAAATATAAAAAAGAACTTTGGACGCAAAATACAGAAGGAAACTTACCACATGTATATCAAGCCAATAATGAATATGATGAAGCATCTTATATTGTAGAACAAATAGAACATCTAAAAAGAATTGAAAATTATACCTATTCAGATTTTGCTGTATTATATAGAATGAATACACAATCTAGAGCTATAGAAGATATCCTAAGAAGAGAAGATATCCCCTATAGAATTATTGGGGGGCTAAAGTTTTATGAGAGAAAAGAAATTAAAGATTTAATTGCCTATTTACGATTAATTCAAAATAGTGCTGATAATTTGAGTTTAAAAAGGATTATTAATGAACCCAAAAGAGGAATAGGAAAAACAAGTTTAGATAAAATTGAACAATTAGCTATAACCAATGAAATATCTATGTATGAAGTAATCAAAAAGGCAGATGAATATGGATTAAATAGGGTATTTCTTAATTCTAGAGAGTTCATTAATTGTATAGAAGAATTAAAAATACAGAAAAATAATGTAACGTTATCACAATTGATAAAATTGACACTAAAAAAGTCTGGATATACCAAGGCCCTAGAACAAGAAAATACCATTGAGGCAGAAAATAGAATGGCTAACTTAGAGGAATTTTTAACCGTTGCTATTGAGTTTGAAGAGGAATTTGTAGAAAATTCATTAAGTGAATTTTTAGAAGGAATTACTTTATCAAGTGATTTAGACAATCAGGAAGAACAAGAAGAAATGGTTACATTGATGACACTGCATAGTGCAAAAGGATTAGAGTTTCCTGTTGTGTTTTTAGTAGGAATGGAAGAAGGAATCTTTCCAGGGCATCAATCTATCATGGACTTAAAAGAATTAGAAGAAGAAAGAAGATTATGCTATGTAGGAATTACTAGAGCAAAAGAGAACCTATTTCTAACTTGCAGTAAGCAAAGAACAATATTTGGTTCAACAAGTTACAATCCAGTATCGAGATTTTTACAAGAAATTCCTGAAGAGTTATTAGAAGGATATAATGAAGCATTTGGACAAACTTCTCATAAAGATACTATGTTTAAGGATTATACCTATACATGGACATATGGAAAGAAAGATAATAACACAATACAGACTAAGCAAGTAAGTCAAAAAGAGCCAGTAATGGCAGTTAAGAGTAATCATACGAATTTCGCTTTTCGAACAGCAGAAAGTTTTTTAAACCATTTAGGAAAACAACCATCTGCTTCCAAAAAAATAGATTTATCACAATACAAAGCAGGAGTAAGAGTATTCCATAAAAAATTCGGAGAAGGAACAATTAATGTCGTAGAACCAGAGGGAGAGGATTTGAAAGTTGATATAAGCTTTGATAAAGCAGGACATAAACGATTAATGGCAAAGTATGCTAATTTAGAAATTATTAGATAACATAAGCCTGAAGATAACATGAAAATGGATCTTCAGGTTTATTTGATGGAAACTTCTCATTTTAAGAATAAAAAATTGAAAGAAGGGAAATAATACAATAAGAATAAAAAAGAAAGGATGGATAAAAATGGCAGATTTGAATCAAATTGAATTACAACATCTAAGACATCTAATTGGTGCACATGAAACAGCATATCAAAAATTAAATACTTATTCTTCACAAGCAGTTGATCCACAAATCAAACAATTATTTTCAAAGTCAGCACAAGATGCCTTAAATACTAAACAAAAATTAATGACATTTTTAAACAATTAAAAGGAGGGAAAAGCAAAAATGGATGAAAAAACAATGGTGAATGATATTTTAGGAAGTGTAAAAGCAGATTTAACAGCCTATCAAACAGCTATTTCGGAATCAGAAAATATGCAGTTAAGGCAAACATTTCAACAAATTAGAAATAATGATGAAAGTTTTCAATATGAATTATTTAAAATAGCACAAACAAAAGGATATTATGTTCCAGCACAAAAAGCAACGACAACAGAAATTAGTACAGTAAAAACAGAAGTACAACAATAAAAAGTAAAGACATTTCTGAGCAGATTAAAGTGAACGCAATCATTAGACAAAAAAATATTTTTTCGTTAAGTGTTCCTTTGAGCTTTACAGTATAGTTTGAAAACTATGCTGTTTTTATATTTTGAATACTTTCCTGAAAGGCATTTTTTCCTTGATCCTCGTTTATTGTAATACTTATTCTGTCAAAATCTACATAATAAATGTTTACTTGTTGATATAATTCACACATAATAAAAAGAGTTGAAGGATATATCATAAGAGAACAAATTAGCTTTGAACAGATTAGAGAATTTAGTGAAGAATATAATAAAAAATGTAATGATAGATAAAAAATATTTATCTAAAAAACAATTAGAATGATTAGAACAAGAGTCAATTAAAATTAAAGCACATAAGCATGTTAAAAAAGATATCGTTTAAAGAAATAGCATGAGTAAAATGACAAAAAATGAAAATAAGAGATAAATGAAATAAAAAGAAGATAAATAATCAAAAAGCAAATAATCTTACGGAAATTCAGGATAAGGTATCTTTGCAAAAAAAGAAATATTACAATAAGATGACAATAAATGATTATCCATAGACAAGTAATGAATATACAAAGGAGATTGAAAAAAACATGTTCAAAAAAGTGATGATACATACCAAAAGAAGTATTAAATTTACTGTTCTTTTTATGATTTTAACTTTTTTAATCATAGGTGCTATTGCCTTTTTATACAAACCTACCTATAGTGTCTTTATGAATGGAAAACAAGTGGGATACACAGAAAATAAGGCAGAGTTACAACAAAAAATCAACGATTATATTGAAAATGGTGAAGGAGATAATAAAGAAGTAGCCTTTGTGCAAGTGGAGCATATTCCTAGTTATCAATTATGTTTATTGAAAAAAAATATTGTAGCCAATGATGAGGAAATATTTGACAGAGTAAAAGAACAAGGAGTTACCTATTATCGATATTATGCCATTTTAGAAAATGAAGAAGAGAAATTGTATATGTCCCGTTTTGAAGAAGCAGAACAAGTTATAGAAGGATTAAAAGAGAAAAATAGTGCTAACTTAGAAAAAATATCTATTGTAGAAAAATATGAACAAACAAAGCAAGATGTAGTTACATCAGAACAAGCTATAGATAAATTATATAAAAAACCAATAAAAGCATTAACGGTAGCTAAGAATGGCGTAAGCAATTATCGTACAACAGGAAATGTCAATACAGCCTTAACAACATCATTAGGAAAAGCCGATATTGGTATTTCTCTTATTCGACCAATTTCAGGCACAATCAGTTCAAGATTTGGAGTACGTAGTAATATAAGAGTTTCATCACATACAGGCTTGGATATTGCTGCGTCATCAGGCACACCAATTTCAGCAGCAGCATCTGGGACTGTAACATTTTCTGGATACAAGGGTTCATATGGTTATATGATTGTTATCACACATGGAAATGGCGTACAAACTTATTATGGGCATTGTAGTAAATTATATGTATCATCAGGGACGCAAGTATCGCAAGGACAAGTTATAGCAGCGGTTGGTTCAACAGGAAACTCAACAGGACCACATTTACACTTAGAAGTAAGAGTAAATGGAATTGCCTATAATCCACAAAACTATGTATATTAATATAAAAATAATTCGATTGTTCAATAAACAATCGAATTATTTTGTTATATAGAAAAAATACATGATACTTAATTGGCGAAGAACTGAATACCAATCTCAATAGCATTTTTCTTTATAATAGCTTTACTATGTTCCAATAATTTTGCCTCAAAATGAGGAGAAAAAGATACAGGTTTAGCAAACTCAGATAGAGTAGAATAAAATAAAGAATTGTTCTTGTAGTTTGGTTGACTATTTCTTAAAATTAGATAATAGAAATTTTTCCACTCATATAAAGCTATGTTTTTGGCTAATTTATTCCAATCAATTTTATGTAAAGTTTTAACACTATTGCAAAATTCACAAAACGTATCAAAATGATCAAAACGGTAAATAGCGTGTTGCTTTAATGGATGAAAAGATTTTCTTTTAGCAATTAGTTTTTTCTTTGGGCAATCTGTTTCTAGAACATATTTAGTAATGGTAAAAACTAAAATATCATCAAGAGAAGAAAATGTTTCGATTAGTATTTTGCAACCATCGGTATGAAAATTCACTTCTTTTTCAGCTTTTTTTAAAATTTTAGAGAAAAAATCTTGTGTTTCCATAGCTTTTGTCATCATATGATGAACATTTATATTACTTACTCCTAATTCGTCTGTATTAATAATTACACGAATTTTATTTTCTGTTAGTTTTTCAATTTTCATAAAGATAAGTTCCCCCTTAACTATTATTAATTATATTATACTACTTATATTATTATATTGAAAGCCACAATTTTTGGCAATTAAAATGGAAAAAAATATAGTATTATACTTGAAAAATTTACTGATTCAAGATATAATACCAAAAGTAGAATAAAAATGCAATAGCCGTAGATAAATCAATAAAAATGGAGGGATAAAATGGCAACAAAAGAAAAAAATATATGGATATTATTAATATTTATTTTATCTGGATTAGTAGTAGGGGGATTATTGGGAGAATTAGCTTCAAAAGTAAATTGGCTTTGGTGGTTATCTTACAGTCAAAGTTTTGGATTGGGACATCCTATCGAATTAGATTTAAGTGTTGCCAAGATTACTTTTGGTCTGCTATTTAAAATTAGTATATCTAGCATAATAGGAATGGTATTAGCTATATTCATCTATAAAAAAATATAATAGGGGTAATAGGAACAGGAAAGGAACGATTTTTTGCCAATTACAATAAAAGAATTACCAGAATTAGAACGACCTTATGAAAAAATGCAATGGTATGGAGAAAAGTCATTATCAAATGCGGAATTACTTGCCATTATTATTAAAACAGGGACAAAACAAGAGACTTCTGTACAAGTAGCACAAGAAATATTAAAGTTAAATCAAACAGAAACAGAAGGGATTAATTTTTTAAGAAATATAACCATAGAAGAGCTTATGGAGATTAATGGTATTGGGAGAGTGAAAGCCATTCAATTAAAAGCAGTAGGAGAATTGGCAAATCGAATGACTATGCCATTCCATTATAAAAAAATTATCATTAAAGAACCTTATGACTTAGCAAAAATTATGATGGAAGAATTACGATTTCAAAAAAGAGAAATTGCCAAAATTATTATTTTAAATAATAAAAATGAAATATTGAAAATGAAGGATATCGCTATGCGGAGGAGCTAATTTTGCTAATCTTTCCGTAAAAGATATTGTAGAAGAGCCCATTAAAATGAAAGCACCAAAAATTATTTTAGTCCATAATCATCCAAGTGGAGATGCAACGCCAAGCCAACAGGATATTGAATTTACGAATCATATATATGATGCCACTAGTTTATTAGGTATTCAATTATTAGACCATTTGGTCATAGGAAATAAAACATATACCAGTATCTTTTCAACAATAGCTTCAGAAACAGAAGAATAAATGTCCCTAGTCATTCCAGACTTTAACGGGGACAACCTATAGAGTAATCGATAAATCAGAGCAGTATTTTTCATAACTGGGAAAACAAAGAGAAAAGAAAGGATGAGAAAAATGATAAAATTTTTTACATTTGGATCAAAAGATATAGGAATTGATTTAGGAACAGCGAATATTTTAGTAACCTTAAAGGGTAAGGGAATTGTGTTAAAAGAACCCTCTGTCGTAGCAATTGATCGAAAGACAGGAAATATCCTAGCAACAGGAAATGAAGCAAAGGAAATGTTACGGAAGAACACCAGAACAAATTAAAGCAGTTAGACCATTAAAAGATGGCGTAATTGCTGACTTTACAGCCACACAATTGATGCTTAAAAATATTATTGAGAAAGTAACCAAACGATACAATGTTGGAAGACCAAGAGTAGTAGTTGGGGTACCTTCTGGAATAACAGAAGTAGAAGAAAGAGCAGTAGAGGAATCAGTCATTCAAGCAGGAGCTAAGGAAGTATATTTAATTGAAGAACCCATGGCAGCAGCAATAGGTGCTTCGTTAGATGTAGGAGAACCAAGTGGAAATATCATTGTTGATATTGGTGGGGGAACGACAGAAGTAGCAGTTATTTCTTTAGGCGGAGTAGTAGTCAGTCATTCTTTACGTGTAGCAGGAGATGAGCTAGATGATGATATCATCAATTATATAAAACGTGAAATGAACTTAGCTATTGGAGAAACAACCGCAGAACAAATAAAAATGGAAATTGGTTGTGCAATGCCACTAATGACAGAAATGTCAATGGAGGTAAGAGGAAGAGATTTAACCGATGGTTTGCCTAGAAATATTATAGTAACATCTACACAAATAGAAGAAGCCATCAAAGAATCCATTACTAAAATTGTTGAAATTGTCAAATCAACCTTAGAGAAAACACCACCAGAATTAGCCTCTGATATTATGGAAAAAGGAATTGTTTTAGCAGGAGGAGGAGCACTAATTCAAAATTTAGACAAATTATTAAGCATTGAAACAGGAATGCCTGTATATATTGCTGAACAACCTTTAGATTGTGTGGTTAGAGGAACAGGAAAAACACTAGAAGATTTAGAAAGATTAAAGAACGTTTTAATTAACAGTCGAAAAAGAAGGTAAGGAGTAGAAGATGCATCGTAATAGAAAAGTGGGTATAATAGGAATTATGATAACGATCATTATCTTAATATTAATTGTGATTTTTTCAAATGGAGATTCAGAGAATTCTTTTTTTGAAAATGTAGCAAGTAATTTCGTCATGCCTATTCAAAATGGTTTGACCTATTTAAAGAATAAAATGAGTGGAAATCATACATTTTTTACCGATATTAATCATCTAAAAGAAGAAAATAAACAACTAAAAGAGACAAATAGTGAATTAGAGCAATCATTAAGAGAATTAGAAAATATCAAGACGCAAAATGAGACATTGAAAGAATATCTAAATTTAACAGAAAAGTATGGAGAATATAAAACTATACCAGGATATGTGATTAATAAAGATATTAGTAATTATTCCAAAACGATAGTTATTAACTTAGGGAAAAAAGATAATGTTGAAAAAGATATGACTGTCATTGGAGACCAAGGATTAGTGGGACATGTCATATCTGTTACAGATACAACAGCTAAAGTACAGACAATTATCGATACAGCAAGTTCGGTAAGTTGTTCCATGAGTACAACCAAGGATAGTATTGTATGTAAAGGAACGTTAGATGAAAAATCTTCCTTAAGAGCAATGTATATTCCAACAGAAGCCAATATTATTCAAGGAGATAGTATCGAAACTTCAGGATTAGGAGGAATTTATCCAAAAGGGATTCATATTGGAACCGTAAAAAAAGTAACCAATACACAAAATATGACCGATCGATATGCTATGATAGAAACGGCAGTTGATTTTGATAAACTAGATACCGTATTAGTCATAACAAATCAATCATAAAAATGAGGTGAATCAATTGAAAAAAACGGTGATTAATATTAGTTTAATAATAGTAGCTATGTTAATTTATATCTTACAAGCTAATTTTTTCCATTGGTTTTCTATAGCAGGAATTATGCCAAATTTATTTGTTATCTTTATTTTGTTTATTGGATTATTTGCCAATAGAACAATGGGAACCATTTATGGATTAATTGTGGGGATAATATTAGATTTAACCATAGGTACAAAGGTAGGTAGTTATAGCATAGGACTAGGGCTAATTGGTTTTTTAGCAGCTATATTTGATAAGAACTTTTCCAAAGATAGTAGAATGACCATAATGGTCATGGTAGTTGTGGTGACTTGTATCTTTGAAATTTTATCATATCTATTGATGTATATCTTTTTCTCTATTCATTTAGAGATAGTAAATTTTATCAAGATTTTGGCTGTAGAAGTCGTATATAATTTAATCTTAACCATTATCATATATCCACTGATACAAAAATGTGGATATTTTATCGAAAATGAATATAAAGATAACAGAATTTTAACACGTTATTTTTAATGTATAGGAAAAATGTAAAGAAAAGAAGGTGAAAATTTGAGGAAACACATGACTAAAAAAGCTAACATAAATTTTAGATTTAACTTGTTAATGGTTTTTATTTATATTATTGGCATTATTTTAATTGTTAGATTATTTAGCCTTCAAATTGTGCATGGAGCAGAATATAGAGAACAATCAAATACACGACTAACAAGAGAAAGTACCCTAGAAGCTTCTCGAGGAACCATTCTAGACAAAACAGGAACAACATTGGTTGGTTCTAAAATCGAATTTTCACTAGAAATGTATAAAAGTAAAGTAGATACAGATACATTAAATCAGTCCATTCTTAATATGATAGATGTATTGGAAAAGCATCAATGTTCATATTCTGATTCATTTCCTATTACCATTGATCCATTTGAATTTACCATTTCTGATGAATCATTAGTTAATTGGAAAAAAGCCAATCTATTAGAAGAAAATATATCAGCAGAATCAGCCTTTCTTAAATTTAAAGATAAATATAAAATAAAAAACACAAATGTTCAAGAAGTGAGAAAAATCATAACCATTCGTTATTTGCTTTCTCAACAGGGCTATAGTAGTATTAGAGCGGTAACTATTGCACAAGATATTCCTAGAGAAGCAGTAGCAGAATTTAGTGAAAGTTCCGAAAAATTTGCAGGGATTAATATTGTCGTACAACCAGTAAGGGAATATACTTCTGGGAATTTGGCTTCTCACATATTAGGCTACGCAGGGAAAATTAGTAGCGAAGAATATGAATTACGAAAAAATTATTATAGTCGTAATGATATTATTGGAAAAACAGGAATTGAATATGTATTTGAAGAATTTCTAAAAGGGAAAAATGGAATAAAGCAAATTGATATGGCAGTAGATGGTACAACTACAGCAGAATATATTGCAAAAGAAGCAATTGCAGGATCTGATGTTGTTCTTACGATAGATGCTAATCTTCAAAAAATAACAGAAGATGCGTTATCGGCAAACATACAAAAGATAGCAACAGGAGGATTTGGAAAATCTTATCAAGCAAAAGCAGGAGCAGCAGTTGTTATGAACGTAAATACAGGAGAAGTTTTAGCTATGGCTAGTTATCCAGATTATAATCCAGCAGACTTTGTAGGAGGAATTAGTCAAAGTGCGTGGAATAATTACACGAATAATGAAGCTAAACCACTTGTTAATAAAGCAACACAAAATTCCTATTCACCAGGATCTACCTTTAAAATGATAACGGCAATAGCAGGTTTAGAATCAGGTACAATCAATTTGAACACAACAATTAATGATACAGGAGTGTATACCAAATATAGAGATTATCAACCACGATGTTGGATTTATACAGATTACCACAGGGGACATGGCTTTTTAAACGTTTCAGGAGCAATAGAAAAATCATGTAATTATTTCTTTTATGAAACAGCAGATAAAATGGGAATTGATAATTTAGTTAAATATGCAAGATATTTTGGATTAGGAACAAAAACAGGAATTGAGCTACAAAGTGAGACATCTGGAGTATTAGCAAGTAAAGAAACAAGACCAAACTTACATCCTAATGAGCCATATTGGAGTCCAGGAAATACATTACAGGCAGCCATTGGACAAAGTGATAATGAATTTAGCCCATTGCAAATGGCAAGATATATTAGTATGCTTGCTAATGGTGGTCATAAAGTAGACGTGACCATTGTAAAAACAATTAGAAATGCAGATGGTTCAGAAACATCCAGACAAGAAATTAATCAATTTGTAAATCAAAAATTAGGATTAGAAAGTCAAGAAGAAGACAACATAGAAATGAATCCTAATTATTTAAAAGCTGTTTTAGAAGGTATGAAATCAGTTACTAGTGACAGTGGGGGAACAGCATATGTAAGATTTAAAGATTTCAATATCAGTGTAGGAGGAAAAACAGGTTCAGCAGAAGCACCAAATAATAAAGTACATGCCTGGTTTGTTGGATTTGCTCCATTTGAAAATCCCGAAATAGCTATTGTTGTTATGGTAGAAAATGGAGGACATGGAAATTATACAGCAGAAGTAGTAAGAGACATTATGGCAGAATATTTTGGAATGAACACAAAAAATGTTGAAGAAGACATGAGTGCAATACCATATATAGAAATCATGAGATAGGAAGGAAGTAAAAATGAAAAATTGTGTTAGCATTAATTTAAAGAAAGATCAAATTGTTATTAAACTAAGTGACGAAGCTAGTCATATCGAAATAATAGAAGCATTAAAGAAGAAATTGACAGAATTAAAAAAGTTGTATAAAGAAGAAACAACACCTATCATGGTAACAGGAAAGATTTTGAAAAATAAGGAAATTGATGAAATACAAGAGTTAATCAAAAGTAAAATAGACGTAGAAATTGATTTTGATATGCCTAAAAGTTTAGGATTACATAGTATAAAAAAAACATTTGAGAGAGAAATTGCTATATCAGAAACAAAATTTCATCGAGGTTCTTTGCGTTCTGGTCAAAAAATGGAATCAGAAGGTAGCTTAGTCATTATTGGAGACGTCAATTCAGGTGCAGAAGTAATGGCATCTGATCACATCATTGTATTAGGAGCCTTGAGAGGATTGGCACATGCAGGAGCAAAAGGAAATAAACAAGCAATTATAGCTGCAGGTTTATTAGATACGGTACAAATTAGAATTGCTAATATGGTCAAGGAAATCGACCGTGATGAAGAACCTATGCACAAACAGGCTTATGTTAGTATTGATAAAGATAATATCATCATTGATTAAGTAATTAATAATAAAATGAGAGAAATAAATAGCATTTCGTCTTGCACACCTTCTTGATATAAGAAAAATAATAGACCAAGAATAATAATGTCATCTAGATATAATTGGATACCAAGTATTTCAAAAATGGGTTCTTCAATATCATTAAACAACAGATTTTTGAAATGGATAGGACCAAAAGATCTAGATGATTTTTCTTCTTTAGATAAATGGTGATCATTTTCTTGATGTGATTTGTCCTGCTGGGATGGAGAAAGACTAGTATTGGTTGGATGGTTGAAATGAGGAGAGTGGTAAGGTCGATAATATCGGTAATAATTATTATAAAAACTAGCCATTGTCAGAGTTCTCCTTATGATTATCTTTAAATAGATCAGCAATTTTAGCCATATTTAATAAATTAGCATATTGATCTATTTTTCCTTTTTTTTCTTCTCGCAAATAAGGTTTTAGAGAATATAATAAATTAGAACGTGGATCATTAGATGTATTTAATTTGTCCATAACCGATTTCATTTTCATAATTGTATTTATGTCAATTTGACTAAAATCAAAACCATTATTATTTGCATTGTTATGATTAGGTTGTGAAGCAACATTAGAAGAAGCATTTGGTTTATTTTGTGACATCATAGAAGAAAAATTTTGTATCATTTCAGGGGGAATTTGTGATAAAACATCATTTAAATTGCCATTATTCATCATGTCCTTTAATTTATTTACTGTATTTTCATCAAAATTTATATTATTCAAATAAATCACCTCTTAATAGTATATGAAAGAACCCGAAGAAAGTTTACTCATGAAAAAATAAACGTAAAAAAATAGTTACCATAAAGAGTTATTTTTTATCATAAACCATTGAAAAGTGACAGAAAATATTGTATAATAATAAGTGATTATGCGTAAATAGGCAGATAACAAAATGTAATGAAAAAATAATATTTATTTCTTTATCAACAAGAGAACGAATTTCCGTAAGGAAAACTCTGTTCTAGAAACAAAAGATAAGAAAATAAGAGTTGATTTATTTTTAAAAAAGTCTATATAATATAGAAGAAGGATTAGGTTCAAAAAGAATACCTAAAAAATAAGGAGGATACAATGAATTATAAAGTTTTAAAATCAATGATAGCCATTCTATTAATCATCACATTAGTGGGATTAAATGTCATGTTTTTAGGAAATAAGGTCGCAATTGCTATTTATGAAGAATTAGAAAAGCAACAAGGGACAACCAACGTCGAAAATATTATTTTCGATGCATATTTCCATGAAGAAGAAACAAAAAAGCATAGTAAGCAAGCAAAAATTAATGAAGGTGATAACCTAATTCTTGATTTAACCGTAAAGAATGTGGGTGTATTAGAAGAGGGAAAAATCAAATTAGAAAATACAAACTTCACCATTGATACAGAAAAGGTAAAAAATGAAAATATAAAAACAATCAATGAAGAGACAAATGAAATTACCTTAAACCATTTAAGTAGTGGAAATATCAATATCGTTTTACCAATCAAATTTAACAAAGAGGATGCCAATACCTTTCATTATTTTGACCAAGAGAATATGGTTACTTTAACAGGGAAATATAAACAAAGTGATACTAATACCAAAGACGTAAAAGGGCAAGTAGTAACTAGACTAATGTGGGAAGACGAAGCAGAAGTAGAATTAACACAAGAAGTAGAAAAGTATCTAAATTTAGGCGAAAAAGGAATCTTATTAGAACAAAAAGTATCCTTAGCCATAACCAATCATGTTTTACCAATGGAAAGACAAGCCATTCAAGTAAAAGTACCAGAATTAGATGGTAATTATCCATCTAAAGTAGTTGTATTATACAATGGAAGGAAATTAGAAGAAACAGCCTACCAATGGAATGAGGAACATAGAACTATAGATATTCAGCAAGAACAAAATAAAGATAATATTCAATGGGGAACAGGAATAGAAGAATATAAGATCATCTATACTTATCCAAAAGAAGCAGAAACGGAAACAAAAAATATTGAATTAGATACAACAGCCATAACAAAATTATATACAAAAGAAGAGGTAACCCAAAGAGACTGTCAACCATTAACCATAAATTATAAAGGAAGCAATATAACGATAGACAAAATAACAACACCATCTATCGACAAAGGATATATGTATGCTAATGTTAACCGACAAGTTAGTTATCAGGAAAAAATCAGTACAGAATTTTCTCAAGTAGATTTACTAGAAGATACCATTACTTTAACAGCAGACGAGAAATTTATCGATGCCAAAAAAACAAAACATAATGTACAAAATAGTATTGAAACGAAAAAAATACAAATTAATAAAGACAATCTCTTAGCTATCTTAGGAACAGAAGGAAATATACAAGTACAAAAAACAGATGGAACAATATTAACCAATATTAATGCAAATGTAGAAGCAGATGAGAATGGCAATATCATTTATGAGGTAAATTCAACTGATTCTATACAAATACAAATGACAAAGCCACAACAAGAAGGAACATTTGTGATTTATATAGAAAAAGCAATCAATGGACAAACAGGATATACAAAAGAAGCGGTTAAAACATTTGTTGCTTTAGAAGATACAACTATCGTAAAAGATACAGAAGTAGTTGGTATAAAAACCATAGCATTACAAGAGCCTGTTACTGAAGCAAAACTAAGTATCAATAACGATAATTTATCAGCATTAGAAAATAATGAAAATATCCAACTAGTCATTACCTTAAAATCAGATGAAGCAAAATATAAGCTATGGAAAAATCCACATCTTTATTTAAAACTTCCACAAGGGATAGAAACCATAAAGGTAAATTCTACGCAAATTCTTTATACAGATAGCCTAGTTATAGAGAGTGCTAATTTAGTAGAGGAAGATAAAGCAATTGATATACAAATGCGAGGAGAACAGACAGAATTTCAAAATAGTATGAATGAAGGAATTCAGATTATTATTAATGCAGATGTTTCCTTCGCTAAAACAACACCAAGTCAATTGGCGAAAATAGAATTAATTTATGAAAACAAGAATGACACAATAGGAGAACAAAAAACAGATATAGGCATAAATATCCATTCAAAAGTTGGTGCTTTATTATATAACCGATTAGAAGGATACAATGAAGAAAACGAGAAATTAGAAACGATTTCTCAACAAACTATTGAGGGAGAACTTAATACAAGAGCAGAAGCACGAGTAGGTAAAGCACATATGGAAGTAGTTAATAACTATGAAGATGTTATGAAAGAGGTTAATACCATTATTCATTTACCAAATACACAAAATCTAGAAGAAAAACAAAGTACGATTAATTTAGCTTTAGCTGAAGCAATAGAAACACAAAAAGATAATGTAAATATTTACTATGCCACACAAGACATCGAAAAAGATAGTCAGGAGTGGACAAGTGAAGTGCCTAAGCTAGAAGATATTCAAAAAGTAAAAATAGTCGTAAAAGAACTTCAACCAGGGGAAAGTATTCCTGTTAATTACACCATGACAATACCAGAAAACCTTACAGAAAATCAAGAAGCTTATCAAAAAACAGATTTAACTTATGAATATCAAGGAAAAGAATTTGATACTTATGCCACAGTAAGATTAGCAACACCTGATGAAAAGGTAAGCCAAGTAGTAGAGCAAGAAAACAATGGTTTAGGCGTTCAGGTAAAAGTATCTACACATGATAAAGAAATAAATAATGGTGATATGGTACGTGAAGGGCAAACCATAAGATACCATATTGATGTAACCAATCATACAGGAAAAGAATTAAAAAATTTTTCCTTAGAAGGATTACAGACTGATGCAGAAGGTAATACCAATGTTACTTTCTTTCACGAGAAAGAAATAAAAGAATACCAACCAATTGTTGCTCAAGAGGTTGTCGTAAAACGTTATATGGAAGATGACACCCTAAAAAGTATAACATTAGAAAAAGAGAAAATTTTAGAAGGAGAAGTTGTTAGTTTCCAATATGAATTTACAGTAAATAAAAAGCAAAAAGAAGATGAAGTAACAAAAGGAAGTATTGTATTAAAGGCAGAAAATTTAGAGGAAACCATACCATTAATGGAAAATACCATAGAAAAAGCAGATGTAAAAGTAGTGACTACTTATGGTTCTAACGAAGCAGTAGAATTTATTGCTGATACAGAAAATGCATTCTTATATACTCTTGAAAATTTAACCAATAAGACTTTAGAAAATATAGAATTGAAGGTTGTCCTACCAGAAGGAGCAAGTTTTAGCCCAAATTATCAAAAAGATACAGATATCTATGAGTTTGTGGGATATGAAAATAGAGAAGTAAAGTTAAAAATTCATCAATTGGCTGTTAATCAAAAGTTAACTATACCATTATCCATCACAATTGGTGAAATAGATAGTCATAAATTAGAACAAGAATATACATTTTTCTGTGAAGCTACTGTTAATCATCAAACATATTATTCAAATGAAATAGAAAAAATAGCTAAACAAAATAGAGCAAAGTTAGGTATATTACAAAAAGCAAATAAAACAGGTGAATATGCAAAAGAAGGAGAGGAAATTACCTATACGACAACCATTACCAATCAATCTCTTTTAGACACAGAATTAACCATAGAAGACAATTTAGAAGAAATTTTAGAGATAAAAGAAGCATATCTAGAAAAAGAAGGACATAAACTAAAGGATTTTGAAAATAGAGAAGAATCATTTGTTAATACACAATACCCACTAAAAGCAGGAGAAACCATTCAAGCCATCATTAAGACAAAAGTAGGAGAGAATGAAGATGATATTACTGAATTTAGTCATTATTTAGATATTTATAATTCTGTACAAAGTGATGAATCCAATGCAATTACATATCAATTAGAGGGTACAGAAGGAATAACAAAAGGAGACAAAGGAAGTATTCGTGGAAAGGTATGGCTAGATAGTCATAAAGATGGAATAAAAGAAGAAACAGGAATTAGCCAAGTAGAAGTGTTATTAATCCATGCAGAAAATGGTAAAGTAGTAGCCAATACACAGACTAATAGTGAGGGAGAATATCAATTCCAGAATTTAGACAATGCTCGTTATTTGGTAGGATTTAAATATGACACAACGAAATATACAGTAACAAAATATAAAGTAGAAGGAAGTAATGAAGATAATAATTCCGATGTTATTAACAGGGAATTAACAATTGGTGGACAAACCATGACATTAGCAGTTACCGATGAAATAAACATAGCAGGGAATATAATGGATAATATAGATGCAGGATTTTATGAGAATAAAATTTTTGATTTGTCATTAAAAAAAGGAATTAGGAAAATTATTACCCAAAGTTCAAGAGGAACAAAAGTACAAGAATATCATGATGTAGATTTAGCTAAAGTAGAATTACATGCCAAAGAAGTACAAGGTGCTAATGTTTTAATTGAATATGTAATCAAAGTAACCAACGAAGGCGAAATACCGGGATTTGTTAATAATGTAATAGACTATTTACCAAAAGAATTAACTTTTAGTTCTGAAATTAACAAAGATTGGTATGTAACAAATGGTAGATTATATAATCAAAGTTTAACCAATGAAGTAATACAACCAGGCGAAACAAAAGTATTAAGTTTAACATTAACCAAAACAATGAGTGCAGACACAACAGGAACCATTCGTAATACAGCAGAAATTGGGGCAAGTTCAAATGATTTAGGACAAGCTGATCGAGATTCAACACCAGGCAATAAACAAGAAAATGAAGATGATATTAGTTCAGTAGAGGTTATTGTTTCTGTTAGTACTGGTGCAATGACCATAATGGTTACCAGCATAACCATTATAATAGGATTACTATTTATTAGTTTGATTATCTATCAATTACGAAAAACAACAGTAAAAGACGAGGAGGTGTAATATGAAGAAGCTTAAACAAATAGGTTATATTTTATTCATGTTAATCATTATTGTTTTGCTCAATTATCATACAGCAGAAGCAGCAGGAGTAAAAGGGTTAACCACAGAGCAAATATTTAATTGGGTAAGTAAAGAAAATGATGCATTTATAAAATTAGATGCAAAAGCATTATTAAAAACGTATTACAGTGAAAATCAAATACAATCAACTATCAATGAAGCATCACATGGACCATGGTCTAAATATTGGCGATGTATACGTAGTTTTGAAACTAATCCCGAAAAATCATGGGGATTTAACCTAAAAAACGTTATTGATATTGATTCAGATGGAGAAGTAAAAGTAACGTATATGGATAAGAATACACCCAAAACAGAGGAAATTACAAAAGGAAGAGCACAAAGATTGTTTAACAATTGGGGGTATGCCATAAGTACAGATTTAGATGTTAAAGCAGATGCTAGTAATAACTTTGGTCAAAACTCGTATTATGGTCATGATTACTATTATGCCTACCGAAGCACATTAAAGAGTAACCATGTTTACTATCCAGGAGATTACAAAGAAGATTTTGGTCATAGGTTAGAGGCTTTAACATCTCCAACAGCAAGAAAATATGTCAAAAAAGGTTACACTGTTCGTATTTTAGTGGCTACCATGGAAAAAAATAAAGGTCAAGCAAGACTTATTTTTGGAAGAGCTAAAAGTATAGATATAGATGAACCCGATCTAGGAAATTTAAAGGTAATTAAAAAAGCCACTAATTCAGATGTAAAATTAAAAGATGTAGGATTTACTGTTCAACAAGAATCAACAGGTAAATTTGTTAAAGAAGTAACAACAAAAGGAAAAAAAGAAATCAAGTATGTCAATACAGAAAAGGAAGCACAAGTATTTTTTACGAATAGCAAAGGTGAAAGACTAATTAGTAATCTACAGACAGGAACTTACTTAGTTAAAGAAGTAAGTAATCCAAATGAGTATTATGAAGTTGCTGTTGAAGAAATAAAAAAGAAAGTAAAGGCAAAAAATACCGTAGAAATTGAAATGGAAAATACACAGGTTTATGTTGATTTATCTGGATATGTATGGGAAGATAAGTTTGACGGAGCCAAAATGAAAGAAAGAAATGACTTATATCGAGATGATCCACTTTATGATGGAAAAGATGAATTAAAAAATGGTATTAAAGTAAGATTAATGAAGCGAAAAAGTCATACAGATAGTAAAACAGGACAGATTATCTTAGATACACCAGAAAAAGTAAGAGAAACAATAACAAGTGCATTGGGTAGGTATTCTGCAACAGGTAAAATACAAGATAATAGAAATAATGGAAATGGAGAATATTTCTTTGAGAAAGTACCAGTAGAAGATTTAGAAGATTATTATATAGAATTTGAATATGATGGAATGACTTATACAAATGTTAATCCACATATAAAAGTAAATAATGGTTCAAAAGCAATAGAAGGTGACGCACGAAAAGTACTAAATCAATCATTTGGTGTAATCAATGGCTCTACAGCAGGAGAAATAAATCAAGGAACGTATAACATAAATGCTAGAACAGATTTAGCAGGATATACCATCAGTGAATATTTTAAACCAGGACAAAAAGAAATTACTTACATAAATCTAGGATTGCGTGAAAGAGATCAACCAGATCTATCTTTACAAAAAGACTTGCAGACAGTCCAATTATCAATTAATGGATATGGACATACCTATTATTATAATCAAAGATATACACCACCAGGAGAAAATCAAAATGGCTCTAACTTAGGTGTTCAATGGGCAGAAAAGGAATTAGATGGAACAAAAACATATTTAAGACCTATATATCAAGCAGATGTTGACTATACAGATACAAACACAGACAACGAATTGAAAGTAAAGATAACCTATAAAATAAGAATCAATAATGCAACAACAGGAGAGAAATTACAAGCACGAGTACATGAGGTAGTAGACTATTATGATGCACGATACGAAGGGAAACCAAAAGCAGGAACAGGATTAAATGCCCAAGGAGAATTGACAGGAGAGATTTCTTGTTCAGAACCAGTAGCTTATGGAACAGAATACAAAAAAATTATCATTAATACTGGAGATGGAGAACTATTGGGAAGTGGAGAAACTGGAGGTAAGCCATCATATAAAGATATCTATGTACAATTTACATTAGGTAGACAGGCTGTGCTTAATATTTTAAATAACCAAGAGAATTTAGACAATGTAGCAGAAATTAATGCATATTCTATTTATGATGCAGAAGGAAATCCATATGCCGCTGTTGATAAAGACTCTACTCCAGGTAACTGTAAGCCAGGACAACCAGATACTTATGAAGACGATACAAGTGAAAGTCCATCGTTAAAACTAGAAGTAGCAGAAGCAAGAGAGATAGCTGGTAAAGTATTCTTAGATGAGACAGCACCAACATTAACAGTAGGAGAAGAACGTAGAGGATCTGGAAAATACGAAGACAACGAGAAAGGAATTGCAGGAGTAAAGGTTGTATTGAAAGAAAACAAGGAAAACGGAAAAACATATGATGAAGCAGAAACAAATGAAGAAGGAGACTTTTTAATTAATGGATTTATACCAGGAGATTATACATTAACATATACCTGGGGAGATGACACTTACACAGTACAAGACTTTAAAGGAACGATTTATGACAAAGAAAGATATACCATAAATCAAACAGATAAATATTGGTATAAGGGAACAAACAAAAATGATCCAAACGAAAGATATTCAGATGCAATAGATGATTATTCATTAAGACAGAAGATTGATCAAGAAAGTGCACAAGGAAATGAGACAAGCAAACAAATGCATTCAACAACACCAACAATAGGAATTGGTGTAGAATATGAAACCATTTATACAGCTTCAACAGGAGATAAATATACATATAGAATTAACCATATAGACTTTGGAATTGTAGAAAGAGCAAGACAACAATTATCTATTTCAAAAGATGTTTCAGCAATAAAAATGAAATTGGCTAATGAACAAACAATTATTGATGCTACAGTAAATGCAGATGGAACATTAACAGGTACTCGTAAAGATTTAACGTATGGTCCACCTAATGGAATATCCAATGGATTTGTGAAGGCAGAAATTGATGATGAGTTAATACAAGGAGCAACATTAGAGATTACCTATAAAGTTAGTGTGCATAATCAGAGCGAATTAGATTATGATTCGAAAGAATATTACCACTTTGGCAATCCAATAGGCGATATTATTTCATTAAAACCAGATGGAGTTTATGATTATTTAGATAATCAAATGATTGTATCTGATAAATCTTCTACTACATGGAAAGTAGAGAATAAGGAAACAATGATCAATGAACCAACGATAGTGGAAACCTATTTTAATGAAGGTAAAGTAGAAGGAACAGACGGAACATATCAATGGGAAACAACAATAGAAAGTTATCAAGTGGTATTCACACAATGGAGTCAAACCATAATAGAAGAAAGTACAGAGACAATAAGAGACATTAAACTTAAGAATAAGACCATTTTGAAAAATGCACAACTTGAGCAGGAATTAAAACCAGGAGAAAGTAAAGAAGTAGAATTATATACGTCTAAGGTATTAGCCAATACAGATGAAATCAACTTGAACAATGATGTAGAGATGACACACATAAAACGTACAACAAAAACAGGAAGAATGCCAGATGTTGCAACTTCTAAAGCGTATGATAGAGGAGAAACCATAATTGTTACAGCAAACACTGGAGGCAACAAGAATTACCTTGCACCAATAGTAATAGGAGCCATGGCTATGGTTATTTTAGGAGCAGGAGTTGTGTTAATTAAAAAGAAAGTACTTAAGTAAAATCATCATCTAAGAGGAAGAAAAAACGAAGGAATAACCTTCGTTTTTTTGCGATATAGATAACACCATAGAAAATAATATGAATCACATGACCATGGTTTGTTCTTACGCAAATAAGAAAAATAGAGAATAAATCTAAAATGTTACCATTATGTTATAAAAATGTAAACAAAACTTAAAAAATAGATAAGAAAGCTCAAAAGTCCATTTCCCTATAAACAAAAAAGAAAAGAAAAAATGGCCAAAGAAATAGATATTGATTTCAGCAAAATGTTTACTATAATATAAGGAAAAAGATATTTTATGATACAAGGGAGTATAGACTAATGCAAGAAAAAATAGTAAAGATATTATTCATTATCATATGTATAGTTACCTTAGTGGGATTGGATATCCTATTTTTGGGAAATCAAGTCATTCTAGCTTTGTATGAAGGATTAGAAGAACAAGAAACCACGACTAATAGCAAAAATGTTTTGTTTGATGCCTATTTTGAGGAAGAGACAAAAGTACATCATAAAGAACTCAAAATTAGTCAAGGAAATAACGTCATTCTAGATATCACCATAACAGAAGGTGGCATTTTGGAAGAGGGAGTAATAAAAATTGAAAACGCCAATTTTAAAATAGATAAGGCAAACATAAAAGATAAAAATATCAAATGTATTCATGAAGATAGCAATGAAATAGAATTAACTGTAATTCCCAATGGAAATGTAAAAATAGTTTTACCCATTCAATTTGAACGACAAGAAGCAAAAAATATAGACTATTTTGATCAAGAAAATCAGATAAAGATTAAGGGGAAATATAAAAGTAGTGATACGAAGAAAAAAAGTGTTCAAGGTCAGGTTCTAACTAGAACACAATGGAGTGAAGATACCGATATAGAGTTAACACAAAAAATAGAAAAATATTTAGATTTAGGAGAAAAGGGGATTGTATTACAACATACCGTCAATGTTAAACAAGATAATAACACTTTGCCACTTAATAAGCAGATTCTTACTGTTGAAGTGCCAGAGTTGGCCAAACAAATGCCAAAGGAAATAAGCGTATTGTATAATGGAAATTCATTAGAACAAGAGAATTATCAATTAGATAGGGATAATCATATATTGACCATTAAAAGAACATACAATGATGATGAAATTCATTGGGAGGAAGAAGAAGGTGAATATAAAATAATTTATACCTATGAAAAAGAGGTAGGTAGTGAATCTAGAGTCATCAATCTTAAAGCCAATTTAGTTACACAATTATACACAAAAGAACCAATTATAAAAACAGATGAACAATCAACAAAGATAAACCGTAAAGGAAAGATCATAACATTAAGAAAACAAGTAACACCTCATATAGGAAAAGGTTATATGTATGCTAATGTGAATAATACAGTAGAATATAAAGAGAAAATGCAATTAGAAATTTCAAAAGTAGGTGTAATAACAGAAAATACGATAATTAAGCAAACAGATCATTTTGTTGATGCTGAAGAAGTAAGAAAAACTACAAATCATAGTATTACCTATAAAAGTATTGAACTAGATAAAAACAATTTACTAACTATTTTAGGAGAAAAGGGAAATATTCAATTACAACAAGAAGATGGGACAATGATTACTCGTATCGATAAAGATACGTCATCCAATGAAGAAGGGAAAATAGTCTATGATTTACCAAATTCAGTGCATGGATTAACAATCGTATATACCACACCAGTAAAGGAAGGAAACCTAAATATCCAACTAGTAAAAACAATATGTGGTGAAACAGGATATACGAAACAAGAATTACAGTCATTTGTTTTATTAGAGAATATTACTTATATGGAAAATGAAGTTGAACAAGAGAAATTAACAAAAAATATAGCATTAAAAGAAAGCATGGCAAAAGCAAAACTAGAATTCAACAAGACAAATTTATCAACATTAGAAAAAAACGAAAATGTACAAATTTTAATTACTTTATTATGCAACAATGAGAATGATAATCTATGGAAAAATCCTTATGTGGAAGTTCAGTTACCACAAGAAATCCAGAAAATAGCAATAAAATCCGTAAAGACTCTTTATCATGGTGGAATCTATATCGAACAGGCAATGTATAAAAAAGATGAGAAAGTAATTAGTTTATCCATGAAAGGAGAGCAATTAGCATTTCAAACCGATATGAATGAAGGAATACAAATTATCATTCATGCAGACATTACATTAGATAAGAAAACACCAACAAAAGACGCAGAAGTAAAAATGTTATATGCCAATGAAGGAGAAGCACAGAAAGAAGAAAAGCAGAGTGTTCAGTTAACTTCGAAATATGGTGTATTTGTCTATAATCAGATAAGCAATTATAATGAATCGAAAGAAAATTTAGAGAGTCTTAGTGAAGAGATAGTAGAAGGAAATTTAGATAGTCATGCAGAAGAAAGAATAGCCAAACAAGAGGTTACCATTATTAATAATTATCAAGAGCCAATAGAAGAAGTTGTTGTCGTAGGAAGAATTGCTGAGAATAAGCAAAAACAAAATAGTATAGAAACAGAGTTATTAGAAGAATTGGCAGTAAGTAGAGAAGATGTCAACATATTTTATTCAGAGGATCAAAATGCGACAGAAAATAGTGATTCATGGGGAGATTACCGAGAAAGTGTAAAATCATATAAAATTGTATTAGCTAATCAACATATTAATCCATATGAAAAAATGACTTTATCTTATCCATTAAAAATACCTAATAATATTGAGCCAAACAAAACGAATTATCATGTAGAAGAAGTAACTTATCAGTATAAGGGACAAGAAGAAAAAATCACCTCTTCTATGAAACTGTCTACGGCAAAGGAAGAAGAATTAGCCAAACAAACACAACAAGTAAAAAAAATAGATGGCATGGAAATTAACATGAAATCTAAAATAGGAAAAAATGAAATAACTAACGATGAAGTAATTTATGGAGGGCAATCCATTGCTTGTACCATAGAAATAACTAATCACACAGGAAAAGACCTAAACCATTTAGCTATAAAAGCTGACTACGAAAACGTAAATTTTTACGATGAAGTAAGGTATGAATCAATTGGTGGATTAGAAGAAACGTTTAATATATATATAGAAGAGGTAGAAAATCAAACACAAAAAGAATGGGGTATTGAACAGTTAAAAGACGGAGAGGCTACGTTAATTGAATATGAATTTTCGGTAAAAGAAATACAAGAGGGGAATATTCTTGGAAAATTAATCTTAGGAGCGGACGAATGGGGAGAACACACCATAAAGGTAATGGAAAATCCAATAAAAAAAGCAGAAGTAAAATTGTATATCAGGAATAGTCAATCAGAAGATATGATACTAGATACCAATACATATATTCCTGTTAAAGTATATGTTAAAAATTTATCTGACGTTGAACTAAATGATCTTATTGTCAATATTCACTTAGATTCATATTCTTATTTTGATACAGATTGGCATTATGAAGGATGTGAAGTTTTAGACTATGACCAAACAAAAAATATCGTAAAAATGAAAATATATTCTATAAAAAGTCAAGAGACCATGATTATGGATGCTAATATTTGGTTCCATGAATTAGATGAACAGACAAAAAAAGTAGATATTCATATCTTAGCCGACTTAGAAATGAATCATAATTCATATATATCGAATGCATTAATTAGAACAGTATACCAAGGAAAACCAAGTATAGAAATGAAACAAGAAGGAAGCGTTCATGGTGAATACATTAAAGATGGAGATCAAGTAACCTTTACGACTACCATTACAAACACGGGCGTTAGAGGAGGAGTTTTTACCATTGAAGATGAGTTCCATGATACATTTGAAATAATTAATGCGTATTACGAAAAAGATGGAATAAAACAAGAATTAAGTGAAGAAGGAAATATCATTAACTTTGATGTTCAGTTAGATGAAGGAGAACAAATAACATTAGTCATAGAAACAAGGATATATGCAGAATGTATGGAAGGAGATTCGGTTAGCAATAAAGTCTTGTTAAGTGGAATGTATTATGAAACAGAATCGAATGAAATAACCTATAAACGATATCAACCTTCACAAGAAGAAAAGCCAGAAGCCCAAACATATAGTATTTCTGGAAGCGTGTGGTTAGATAAAAATAAAAATGGAGCAAAAGATGCGGAAGAAGAAGGATTGAAAGGCATCAAAGTGATTTTGTTAGATGCTACTACAGGAGAGATAGTAAAAGATAAAAACGGAAGTCAAAAAACGATATCTATACAACATGATGGCAATTATGTATTTGAAAATTTAGAAAGAAATCGATATATGGTAGTATTTGAATATGACGACCAAAAATATACTGTGACAGAATATCAAAAAACAGGGGTAAACGAGCAAATCAATTCGGATGTTATTGCTAAAAATGTAACAATAGAGGGAGAAAAGAAGGTAAGAGCAATAACTGATATGTTGATATTGGAAAATCAACATATAACCAATATTAATGCGGGATTTTGTGAAAATAAGATTTTTGATTTATCATTACAAAAAGCAGTAAAAAAAGTCATTGTACAAAATACAAGAGGAACAAGTATATATGAATACAACGATGTAGATATAGCAAAGGTAGAATTAAGTGCAAAAGAAATAGAAGGCTCAAATATATTAATCGAGTATAGTATAAAAGTTAAAAATGAAGGCGAAATAGCTGGATATGTAACTGATGTACTTGATTATATACCAAAAGATTTAACCTTTCGTTCAGAAATCAATAAAGATTGGTATATTTCTACAGACGGTATTCTTCATAATCAAAGTTTGACCAATCATATTTTGGCACCTGGACAAAGCAAAGAGTTAACGTTAATGTTAACCAAGACGATAACCACTCATAATATAGGATTAATACATAATACAGCGGAAATTGGAAAAAGTAGTAATCCTTTAGGACAAGAAGACATAGATTCAACACCAGGAAACAATCAAAAAGATGAAGACGATCTTAGTTCAGCACAAGTAATTATTTCTATATCTACAGGTAGAATAGGTTGTTATATTAGTGTGATGCTAATTAGTGTAATCCTATTTCTGATTGGTATTTATGTTATAAAAGGAAAAGTATTTGTAAGAAAGGAGAAAAATACATGAAAAGATATGTAAAGATTATTATTATCCTATGTTTATTTTCATGTATGTTAATTATTCCAAAGCAGTCAATTCTTGCTTTTGAATCAGCGGGAAAATTAGATGACTTTATAGCATTAACACAAAAGAATGCATTTTCAACAACTGATTTGTCAACCTTTAAAAAAACATATTTAGGTAAAACATTAAGTATGGGAGCGACAGATCCATCACATAAACAAGGTGCTTCTTGTGCTGGTCATGGTAATAGTATCCTTCAAGAAGCACCAATAGCAACCCGATTTATACAATGTATATTAGATGTCGAGACAACATTTAATGAAAAAACCAGAAAAGTAGAAGTGAATCGTACCTCTTTTTTTACCAATAATAAAGGGGAGATACAGCCTTCTTTAAAAGAAGAAGATATGAATAGTGCACAAAGAGAATTGTTAAATAAAATAGCTTATGTAGCCTTTAAAGGAAAAGAAGAAAAGGGAAGCAAGGAAACTGATATTGATACACCATATAAGAAGACTTTACATGATTTATTACATAAAAGTTTGAATAACGAGCAAAGAAACTTAGGCATTAGTAAGTACCTAAAAACAGGAAAAATAGATAATGAAACAAAAGCAGATACTACCATTATTACTCAGGCAAATGCGTATAATAACAAGATAAAAAATGGCGATAAGTTTTATTCGTTAAAAACAGCTCCAAAGTTAAGCAATAAAACAGTAAAATTATCAGGTGATGCAGAAGCAAAAGAGTATACATATATAGGGCCATTCAAAATTGTAAGTGGAGGAGGAATTAAACCTAGTGGTATACAATGTATAGGAGCAAAGGGAGGAAAAAGAACAGTAAAAGGAATTGTGACAACAGCAAATGGAACCAATCCTAAAAAGGTTTCCACTATTCAAGACAAAAAGCAATTTTGGGTTGTTGTAGTAGGAAAATTAACCAAAATGCCTACCATAACATTAGAGAAGAAACTATCCTATATAGCTAATGCAAGAGTTGTCATATTAATTAATACATCTCCAACTCATAGTGTACAACATAATGCTGTTTTTTCAGGAGCAACAGAAAAGACGGCAACATTAACATTAGAATTAACAGGAGCAGGTGTAGAAACAGGGAATGGAAACATAAACATTGAAAAGAAATCAAGTACAACAGGGGAACCAATGAAAGATGTTCAATTTACTATACAAAATAGTGAAGGTGAATATTATACCAAGGCAAAGATTTTTTCTTCTACTTTTACCGATGATTGTATATGGATAACTGGTGCAAATGGAAGAATAGAGATTGCCGATATAGAATCAGGTATTTATACAGTAACCGAAATAGGTGTATTAAATAATGGTTATGGACAAGATAATTATGGGTATTTATCTAGTGGAGAGGAACAAACTGAAGAAGTAGAAATAGGAGGAACAGTAACATTTATTTTTGAAAATGTGAAACATACAGGCAAATTAGTCATTAACAAAATAGATAAAGGTACAGGTCAACCAATGAGTAGAATAGGATTTACTTTACAAATGGTATCACCAGGTGACAAGTATCAGAAATATATCCACATCAATGATAAGGGTAATATTACCTATGAATCAACTCCACAAACGTTATTAACAACAGTAGATGGAAAATTAGTCATTGATGGTATATGGGAAGGAGCCTATAAATTAACAGAAGTAGAAAATCCTTATTTTGGATATGAGGTACTCCCTAAGATAATTGAAGAGCAGTTAATTGTGCAAGGGCATAGTCAAGAAGTTACAATTATTGTTGAAAATGAAAGAAAGTATATTAAACTATCAGGATATGTATGGGAAGATAGAAATAATCTTATTGGAAAGAAATGGGAAAAAGATAATCTCTATACACCAAACAGTAATGACAAAAAACTACAAAATGTAGAGGTTATACTAAAGAAATCAGATGGAACAATATTGGATACACAAATAACCAATGAAAATGGCACATATGTATTTGGAGATTTTGCCTCAAACCAAAAACCAATTGAAATCGCTGATTTACATGGAGCTTATATAGAATTTACTTATAATGGCATGTGTTATCAATCTGTAGAAGTAAATGCCAATCAAGATAATGGAAGTAAAGCAACAGATGAACCATTAAGAAAGGAATTTAATGAGGCGTATAGCACGATAACTAAAGGAAAAGCACAAAATGGAAATTACAATTTAGTCTATGATTATCAGGATCACAAAGCTATCTTAACTTATGGAGAAAAACAAAAGTATGTATATGGATATGAAGGACAAAAATACCCTATTTCGGGTATTAGCAATCAATATACATTAAAAGCTAATACATTAGATGCGTCCCCAGATAAATGGTTAGGACAATCAACATATACCATAGAAGATGTTTACAAAAATGGCATACAAGAGATTTCGAACATTAATTTAGGATTAACAGAAAGAGAAATGCCAGATATTGCTTTGGTACAAGATATTCAAGATGTCAAGATTGGGTTAAATGGATATATGCATACCTATCAATATGCACAAAGATTTTCCAAGTTAAATCAAGAAATAGCCAAATTTGTAGAAGAAAATAAAGATACGGATAAAATCTTTAATATCGGTGTGAATTTTGGAGAGAAATATGGTCCAGAACAATATACAGCTACCATTTATTCCTCAGACATTGTATACAATAACCAAGAGGGAAATCAGGGGAAATTAGGTGTATGGATTAATTATGAAATGAGATTAATGAATCAAACAGCTTCGGTAAAAACCGTAGTCAATGAGTTATATAATTATTATGATTCTGATTATGAAGTTGACTCAGTAACAGATAAAAATGGCAAACACCTTACCTATACTATAGATGAAGGGTATGTACAAAACAATCGTAAAAGAATGTTAATCCATCCAGAAGAGGGAATTTCCATAGAAGAACAAGGAGAACAAAAAGTTAAGATAACTTATCGAGTAAAAAACGAAGCAGTGAGCAGGATGTTAAATCACGATCAAATATTAAACTCAATTACGGAAGTAGTATCTTATTCATCTTATGATAAAGATAATCATAGATATGCGGGTATTGATGTAGACTCTGAACCCAATAATGCTATAATAGGAAAGACAGAAACATATGAAGATGATATTGATCAAGCACCATCAATTATTTTACAGAGTAGAAATACAAGAAAGATCGAAGGTACAGTTTGGGAAGAAAATGCAATAGAAGAATTATTGAAAAAAACTGGATATGACAAGGAAAGACTAGGAAATGGTCAATATGATGAAGGTCAAGAAGGAATAATAGAAAATGTGCAGGTAGAATTATTAAAAATAGAAGAAAACAAAATGTCATGGGCTTCGTTGTATCAAGCAACAGGACAAGTAGTAACCCAAGCAAAGACGAAGACAGATGGGAAAGGATATTATTGCTTTGATGGTATCATACCAGGAAGGTATGTAATCAGGTTTACGTATGGAAATAATAGTATAGTTTGTGAACCAAATGGAAATAAAAAGACTATTCAAGAAAAAGATGGCGTGGAATATTATAAATCAACATTATATCGAACAAAAAACATAGGAGGAGAAAAACAATCATTCTATCAGGAAGAAGACCCATATTGGTTTAAAGATAGTCAGGAAAGTGCAAATAGGTTATCCGATGCTAGAGATGATAGGCGTTTAGTACAACAAAGAATAAATGATAGTCAGGAAATAAACTATAACACAGTAATACAAGAAAGCAAAATACAAGAGATTCAAGCCAGTACAGATCCTTTTGTAATGGAAATGGATTTTAATCAAAATGACACAGAACGTATTAGTCAGTTTGGACAGCCACTTAAGTTTGTATTTGAACATCTAGATTTTGGTATTATTCGTAGGCCAAAACAAAACTTGAGTTTAAAGAAAGAAATTGCTCATGTTAAAGTAACATTAGCAAATCAACAAACCATTATTGACGGAGATCCAAGAAAAGGAGGATTAAAACATCTAAAATATTCGCCAGATGGAAATGTACAGATTGAATTAGATAGTGAAATTATGCAAGGTGCAACATTAACATTAACTTATGATATTATAGTAGATAATACTCAGTGTGAAATCGATTATCATGACATCAATTATTACGATTTCGGAACGCAAAATAGGAATAAGTGGAAAGTAGCAACCATTAAGAATTTATTTGAATATCCAAGTAATGAATTTAACTTTGAACAAAAGTATAATCAAAATTGGGCTATTGTAGATGTAAAACAGTTAGACAACAACAAGTTAAAACCAGGTCTTAAGAAAAAACTGGAAATTTACCAAACGATTTTGCAAACACAACAATTTGCTATGATGAAACCAGGCGAGAAAAAAATAGAGAAAGTGATATTAAGCAAGTTAATTGCTAATACAGAGGAAGACTTATCTTTTGATAATGACATAGAAGTAAATACTTATCTACATAGTAAAATGGATAAAACAATACCAGGAAATTATGATCCAGCCGATAGCCATACAAAAGAAAAAGATAATGATCATAAAAATCTTGTTCTTACTGTACCAACAGGAGAAAATCGAGAATATTTACCTTACATTATCTTAGCCATAGTATCATGTATTATTTTGGTAGTAGGCATAATAAGCATAAAACGAAAAGTATTACAATAATTTAGGATAAAAAATACCATATAAGGGAAAATAGTCAGGTAATTGATTATTGGTAACTTATATGGTATGATTGCTTTTAGGAGAAAATTACTTCTACATATGTCGTGTTTATATTGCTTTTTTTTCTATTCTGTAATAAAATAAAACACAGAAAATAAAAGAATCAAAAAAAAAAGAAAAAAATAGTCAATAAAATGTAGAAAACTTTTTTGGTATAGATTACCAAAAAAGACAAAAACCACAAAGGACAAGTAGTAAAATAAGCCTATAAAAATTTAAGAGGTGGTAAGGATGTTTCAAAATATTATGGAAAAAGAAAATCAAAAAGTCAATGTTTTTTCAAAGGTATTTGATGTAAAAAATATAGTCATATATATTATTTCATTTATGTTATCAATGGTAGGACTAGGAGGGGAATTCTCTGTTTTTAGTATTAGTATGTTAGGAGCTTGTTTAGCATCTTCTGTACCTGCACTAGGCGTTATTTTGGTATCACTAATGGGAAATTTAGTGAAATATGGAGTGGGAGGAGCACTAGGATATTTCTTGACAGCATTGGTATTAGTAGCTATTCTATTCCTTTTTAAACCAAGATATAATGAAAGAGAAAGAAATGAGAAAATTAGAATGGGAAAACAGGTATTATTTTCTATTCTTATTATACAAATGGTAAAATTGGGCATTTCTGGCTTTACTATTTATGACATTTTATCTAGTATTACATTATCTATTATTGGGTTTGTATTCTATAAAATTTTTGTTAATTCCACTCTTGTGTTACAAGAATTTTGGACAAGAAGAGCTTTTACCATTGAAGAATTAATTGGTGCAAGTTTGTTACTAGCTATTAGTGTAGGAGCTTTTGGCGAATGGAATATTTTTGGATTTGGTATAAAAAATATCTTAAGCATTCTTATTGTTATGATATTAGGATGGAAAAATGGTGTATTAGTGGGAACAACGGCAGGAGTAACCATAGGAGTAACGTTAGGAGTAATTACTGGATCAGAACCAATTATGATAGCAGCATATGCTATCTCTGGTATGATGGCAGGTGTTTTAAATCGTTTTGGAAAAATTGGTGTAGTAGTTGGCTTTACACTAGGCAATGTTATTTTAGCATATGTTTCTAATGGATATACGATTGAACTAATTTTATTTAAAGAAATCTTGATTGCTTCTATTGGTTTATTGGCTGTTCCTAACCATATCCATATTGAATTAGAGGAATTTATAGGAAAAACAAAATTATTACCAGTAACACCAGATCGAGCATTAACAAGAAGTAAAGAAGTAGCGGATAACCTAAACCATGTATCAGAAGCTATTCAAGAAATGGCGACAAGCTATCATCAAGTAGAAAACACATCATATGAGGCGAATAAACAAATTTTTATTACAGAACTATTAAGTAATTTAGAACCTTATCAAGATAATATGTTATATGAAGATATGGCTGATACAGAAGGAAAAATAGTCGATGAAATCTTTAAATATCTATTGGATAAACAAGAGATCAATCGACAAGCATTATTGGAAACATTTGCTAAAGGAAATAGTTATATTGTTGGTTTTGAGGATACAGATATTAGTCAATATTTAGAGCAAAATCTTTCACAAATGATTCGTATGATTAATGTATCATATAAAGTAGCTAAAACAGATTTTATTTGGCAAAAAAGAGTAGAAGAAAATCAAAAAAATATGGGGAAACAATTAGATAGTGTTTCTAAGGCTATTCAAAAAATGGCAAAAGGAATTGAAAACGATATAGAAAATGAAGTTCAGTATCAAAAACAGAAAACAGAGATTATAGAATTATTGAAACAGAAATCCATTCTTATACAAGATCTTTCGATTAAAAAAGAAGGAAGATATATGCTAGAGCTATATGTAAATGAAATATTAGAAACAAGTAAAATTGAAATAATAGAAAAGATTATTTCACAGGTTTTAGCAGAGCGTATTGTTTTACATGAAGAAACAAGCATAGGAAAAAAATTAAATTTCTTATCAGATGATAAATATATTATGGCCATAGCAACGGGAGAGAGTACAAAAAGTAAAAGTGAGTCATCAGGCGATAGTATGCTAAATATACGATTAAAAGATGGAAAATATTTAGTAGCCATTAGTGATGGAATGGGAACAGGGAAAAAAGCTAAACAAAGTAGTACACAATCGCTAAGAATGTTGGAAAATCTTTTATTATCTGGATTTGATAAAACGATTTCTCTTGATTTAATTAATACCACATTAATGAATCAAAATTTCGAAACGTTTGCTACACTAGATATAGCCATTATTGATTTATATGAAGGGAATATTGAATTTATTAAAAGCGGAGCTTGTCCAACGTATATCAAGAATAAGAAAAAAGTACAAATGATAAAATCAAATTCTTTACCTACAGGAATGGTAGAAGCAAATCATATACAAACTTTTGATAAAGACATTGTTTCTGATGATATTATGCTCATGTGTTCTGATGGTATATTAGATGCTAATATCGAATATAAAAATAAAGAATTGTGGATCAAATATATGTTAGAAGATATTGAGACCAATAATACCAAAAAAATTGCTGATTTGATTTTGAATGAAGCAATAGATAATCAATTTGGTAATATTAAAGATGATATGAGTATTATGGTTTGTAAATTTAAAGAAAAAGAAAGTTAGCGTATACAAAGGAGGCTTAAAAGCCTCTTTTATATTTTCTTTAATAGATATCCTTACTATGTATCAAAAAACCAAACTTAAATCGTCATAACTATTGAAACCAAAAAGGTTTTATGATATAGTGTAAATGTTAAAAAGGAGGCAAAACGATGAGTAAAGGAAAAAGATATGATGAACCAAAATTGAACCTAAAAAAAGTATTTGCTGTAGTCATAGCAATAATTGTTTTCATTATGTTTATGGTTATTCTTATGGGTATAATCAATAAAGATAAAGAACAAGGAAAAATAGTGAGTAAAGACTATGTAACCATATTAGAAAATAACAAATGGGGAGTTATGGATTCGAATGGAAATATCATCATTGATCCTGCTTATGAAGAAATGATGATTATCCCTAATCGTAAAAAAGATATCTTCTTATGTATATATGATGTAAATTATCAGACTGGAGAATATAAGACAAAAGTTTTAAATAGCCAAAATCAAGAGATTTTTACACAATATGAACAAATAGAAGCCATAGCTAATCAAGATATTAATGGAAATGTGCTATATGATGAGAATGTACTAAAAGTAAAAAAAGAAGGAAAATATGGCATCATTAATCTAGAAGGGAAAGAGTTAACTACTTTTCAATATGATGAAATTATGCCATTTCAAGGGATGCAAGATAGATTAAAAATAAGCAAAGATGGAAAAATAGGCGTAATCGATCAAGAAGGAAAAGAATGGATAGCACCACAATACTTAGAAGTTACCAATTTAGGTAAAAACAGCAAAGAAGGTTTTATGGTAAAAGCAGAAGATGGTAAATATGGGATAGTAGATGATACCAATCAAGTGATATTAGTGACAAAATATGATGCTATTAGTAAAGTTCATGAACAAGATAGATATGTAGTAAAACAGGGAGAAAAACAAGTTTTAGTTAAAAAAGATGGAACAGAGATATTAACGACTGGTTCTGATGAAATAATAGAAATCCTAAAAAATGAGCAAGATGGAGTTATTTATGCACAAAAGGGAAAATATGGGGTAATGAAAGCATCAGGAGAAATTGTTATTACGCCAGATTATGAAGAACTAAAAGAAGCAAAAGCAGGATTATTCATTGCTAAACAGAAGGGAAAATATGGTGTAATTGATGAACAAAAATCTACTAAAATAGAATTTAATTATACCCATATTAATTACCAAGAAAAAGCAGATTTATATGTAGCAGAAAAAGAAGATTATCATAATGATATTATCGATCATGACTTTAATATCAGACAATCTGGGATTTTAATGGATTTAGATGAAGAAAAGGGATACTTATCATTAAAACAAGGAGAAGAAGAGAGATATTATAATTTCAAATTTGAAGAAAAGAAAGTAGCAGAAATCTATATAGACCACAATTTATTTAAAAGCAAAAAAGAAGGTAAATATGGTTTTGTGGATAAAAACGGAAAGGTAGTTGTTGACTACATTTATGATGATGTAACACAACAAAATTCATATGGGTATGCAGGAATCAAGAAAGAAGGTAAATGGGGAGCAATTGACCGTCAAGGAAATGTAGTGCAAGAACCAACCTATGATTTAGAAGATTACTTAAAAATTGATTTTATTGGTAAATGGCATTTAGGAAAAGATATGAATATGAATTATTATCATCAACAGTAGAGAGGAAATGTAAATGGAACTAAAGACGAACTATCAATATACTTATTTTATTCATCCTTTTGTTATCAAGGATGGACAGTATCAAAAATATATACTAAAAATGTTAAAAGACAAAAACTGTAGATTAAAAGTTTTCCAGAAAGAAAAAGATTTAAAATTATATCAATATTTTTTACCTAACATGAGAGAATTTTTATTTTCTAGTTTTCGTTATAGTCATACTAAGATGCGAAGATTAGCAGAATTACCTATAGAAACAAGAGCAGCTTTATTAAGTAAAAACTCCTGTAATATATTTGAATATACATTAAAGAGAGAGATTCAGGGGAAAATAGAAAAAAGTAATGGTATATTTTTTACTATACAGAAAATAGAAATTATCTGTTTTTCTACAGGTATCTCTTTTTTAGCCATAAAAACAAATCTTGAAGAATCGATAGAATTGAATAATATTCTAAACTTTAATTACAAATTTAGAGATATCAATAATACATTAATCAATTTAGAAAGTTATGATAATATACGTATTCAGACAGATAGTTTTGCTGATACGCAGGTATTTCAAAAGTTTATACAAGAGATAACAGGTTCTCATGAAGAAGCAACAAAATTAGATATTGATACAGAAAGATTTTTGACATATTCATATGTATGTATAGATCAAGATAGATGGAATAGTGAAACAAGTTTTGAACAAATTAAATATCCATTTATTAAATATGCCAATATTTTACCAGCAGATGATAGTAGAGATTATGAATATGAAAAAATACATACTTTTTCCAGATGGCGATATGCAAAGTTAGGACTGACTAAATTAGGCATGAGTCTGTTTTCTTCTAGTAGTGACATCAATAATTATACGATTTTGCCAGAAGACTATGAGAATCAATACTTTTATACATATATTTTTAATCTTTATCAAAAAATATATTTAAGGAAAATACAATTAGAGTTAAAAAAAGTTACCAAAATAAAGCAAGCAAGAAAACAGTTTGTCAAATTTACAAAGGAGTTGTGGATACAAGAAATAACACAAGATGAAACAGGAACATTACTAAATGATAAATTACATGAAGTATTTGCATTAGATAAATTATATAAAGAAACAAAAAGTAAATATGATATCTTATATAAGGAGCTAAATATTGAAAAAGATAGAAGCATAGTATGGATAATTGTAATCATATTGATGGTCTCATTCGTATTAAATGTTTTAAATTTTATTCTATTAATGAAAAGGTAAAGAAGAGGAGAATACAAATGAAGATTTGTTGCGGTACAGATATTATTGAAATTGAGAGAATCAAAGAAAGTATAGAAGATCCAAGAATGGGAAAAGCATTTTTAACCAGAATATATACACAAAAAGAGATACATTATTGTGAAAGTAAAAAGAAACAAAAATATCAACACTATGCTGCTAGATTTGCTGCTAAAGAAGCGACCTTTAAAGCCATATCACAGCAATTAGCAGACAAATATTCCATCACATGGAAAGATATCGAAGTTATTAATGATGAACAAGGTAGACCACAACTTAACTTATTTGGCATTGATTTAAACAACATAGAGGATATGGATTTAAGTATTTCACATTGTAAAGAATATGCGATAGCCAATGTAATGTTATTAAGAAAATAAGTATAAGGAGAGGGCAATTCAGATGGAATTTTTTGATAGTCATGCACATTTAGACGATGAAAAATTTGACGAAGATAGAGATATCATTATTCAGCACATAAAACAAGCAGGAATATCTAGATTAATTTCGGCAGGGTATAGTTTATCATCTTCAGAGAAAGCAAAGAATTTGGCAGAAGCAAATGATTTTATTTATGCCACTGGTGGGATTTCTCCTAATGATATTCCACAAACAGAAGAGGAATTGTGGAATAGTATAAGTCAAATCAAGAAAATTGCACAACAAAGTAAAAAAATAGTAGCCATTGGTGAGATTGGCTTAGATTATTATTGGGAGCAGAAAAATAAAGAATTACAAAAGATGGCTTTTATCCAACAAATCAAATTAGCGAATGAATTAACATTACCTATTGTTATCCATACCAGAGAGGCTGTTATGGATACCATTGAAATATTAAAGCACCATGAAGTACAGTTAAAAGGTGTATTCCATTGCTGTCCACTTAATCGAGAACTAGTGAGAGAAGCGTTAAACTTAGGCTTTTTCATTTCTTTTGCTGGTCCAGTCACATTTAAAAATGCAAAAAATGCAGATGAAGTGATCAACATGGTTCCCCAGGAAAACATTTTGATTGAGACAGATAGTCCATATTTATCACCAGAACCATTTAGAGGCAAAAGAAATGATTCTAGAAATGTAAGATATATTGCTGAAAAGATAGCACAAGTCAAGGATATGGATTTAGCCCAAGTAGCATCGATTACCTATGAAAATGCTATGAGATTATTTGGAATAGAAAAAAGCATATAATGTCATTTATATGCTTTTTTGGTTATTTTAGATTTTTTAATGCTTCAATTCTATCTTCTATACTAGGATGAGTAGACCATAAACTAGAAGATTTTTTCTTACCTTCTTTAGTATTCTTTTTAAAGGGATTAACAATATACATATTAGCAGTAGCACTGTTAGCGGTAGCCAATTGATTGTCATCAGCATCGAGTTTTTCAAGAGCAGAAATTAATCCATCTGGGTTTCGGGTAAATTCAATAGCAGTACTATCTGCTAAAAACTCTCTTTTTCGAGAAAGTGCTAATTGCATTAACGAACCAAAGATAGGAGACAAAATTAAGAAAATAAGTCCAATAATCATTAAAATACCATTTCCTTTATTGTCATTATCTCTATCATTATTGAATCCTCCCCAAAATAAGGCACGAGAGAAAAGATCTGACAACATAACGATAAATCCCACCATTACTGATACAATACAACTAAGTCTAATATCATAATTTTTAATATGGCTTAATTCGTGAGCAATGACACCTTCTAGTTCATAATAATCCAATTTTTCTAGAAGACCAGTTGTGACACAAATGACTGCGTTTTCGGGGTTTCTTCCTGTAGCAAAAGCATTTGGTTGAGGATCATCTGTCACATATAATCTAGGTTTTACGGATAAGCCAGAGGTTACCATTAAGGCATCTAAGATATTGACAAGTTTTAAGTCTTCTTCTTTTGTGGCTGGTCTAGCTCGATTTAATGTTAATACAATTTTATCACTGTAATAATAGGAACCCCAAGCAGAAGCTACAGAAAAAGTAAGTGCAAATAGAATTGATAGGGGACCTAATCTTAAGGCGTGACAAATGTAGTAAACGATTAATGTAATAACCACTATAAAAATGGTGATAATTATACCAGATTCTAATTTATTTTTTCTTATATTTTCAAACATTGTTCATTTTTCCTTTCTTGCCATTTAATAAAAAGGGTTGGAAATTGATTAAACCTCCAACCACCCTATTTGTATCGAATTATGCATTTGAACCAAAATCTACTTTTACATTTTTTCTTGCTTCATCACTTTCTGCTTTGAATAAGTCACGAGAAGTAAAGTGAAACATACTAGCGATAATATTAGAAGGGAATACTTGTAATTTCGTGTTATACATGGTTACTGTATCATTATAGAATTGTCTAGAAAAAGAAATTTTATTTTCTGTATTTCGTAATTCTTCGGATAAGTCAGCAAAGTTTTGGTTCGCTTTTAGTTCAGGATAACTTTCAGAAACTGCCATTATCGTTTTTAATGCACTAGATAATTGGTTATCTAAGTTTGCCTTTTCAGAAATACTTTGTGTGTTTGCCCAAGAAGTTCTTAGTTCAGCTATTTTGGTGAATGTTTCTTTCTCATGCGTCATGTATCCTTTTACTGTTTCTACAAAGTTAGGGATTAAATCAAATCTTCTTTGTAATTGTACGTCGATTTGACTCCAAGCATTATCCACTTTTATTTTAGATTGTACTAAACCATTATACATACCAATAATGGCAATAACAAGAATAGCAATGATAGCTAATATAATCCAAACGATCATGTAAATTCCTCCTTATTTTTATTATATACAAATTTATCATAACATATTAAAAAAATTTATACAACAAAATTATGAAAATATTGTGAAAATTAGGTAATATTTTAAAGAGATAAACATATACTATAGTAAATCCTTATTTGATTAGGAAGGACAAAGGATAAAGGCAAAAATTTACTAAATTTGACAAATCATGATTAAAATGGTATAATTTAGTTGTTGCCAAAAGGAGGTAATTAATTTATATGAAAAAAGATGAACAAGCTTCCCTATCAATAATGAAAATTATTTGTATTAGTATTATATTAATTCTCATCTCAGGCATTGGTGTTATGGCAGTTAATATCAAACTAAATGATGTTAAAATTATCCTTCAAAATGGATATGAAATGACAGTCCTAACATCAAAAACAAAAGTATCTGAAATTTTAGAAGATAACAAAATCATATTACAAGAAAATCAAAAAACTATACCAGATGTAGAAAGTGAAATTACTGCGGGGGAAAGCATAAAAATTACAGATAAATCTTATCAAGAAGTACAAATTGCTAAAATATCAGAAGAAGGAGTAGAAACTTCTTTAGAGCAATTATTAGAAAATTATGCACCAATTACGGAAAAAATTATTGTAGAGCAAGTGGAGATTCCTTATGAGACAATCACAAAAAATACAACAGATGCCAAAGAAGGTACAACCAATAAAGTATTACAAGAAGGAAAGAATGGTTTAAAAGAAGTAACCTATAAAGTGAAATATCAAAAGGAAGTCGAAATAGAAAAAAATGTATTATCAGAAGTTATCGTAAAAGAGCCAGTCAATAAAATTGTACAAGTTCAAAAAACAGTAACATCAAGAGCAGGAACAACAAGAACAGCAACGAACAAGGCAACCACATCTTATTCAGGAGGAAAATGGTCATACTCAGCTAGTGAATTTGATTTACTATGTGCTATTACAGCACAAGAGTGTAGTTCAAGTTATACAGGTTCATTAGCAGTTATTACTACTGCTTGTAATCGAGCAGAAGCTAGAGGTACAGATCCATTGACAGAATATAAAAGGAAAGGGCAATTCTGTTATTCTATCGATTCTCATTGGAAGAAAAGATTAAATGGTAATTATTCTGGGAATGTATCTAAAGCAGTAAAAGATGCATTAAATGGTACTAGAAATCACAATTATCGTTCTTTTCGAACAGCTGGTACTCATGCAGGAGTAAATATTGGAGGTAATGTATATTTTTAAGGAAAAAAGGCTATCAAGATAGTCTTTTTTTGTTACACAGAAAAATGTTTTTATTTTTCTATACCATAAACACGTTGTGCTCCAAATAGGGCATGTATAGTTATGGAAAAGGTTAAGATATTTTTTTATTTTACATAACAGAGGAGTGATTCCGTAAGTTTTTACACGATTACTTATGAAAAAGAAAGGTAATGTTAAGAAAATGTCATATAAATGTAATAACAAAATAACAGAAAGAGATCTTGTGTTTCCGTAATAACTAGAAAGTTAAATGTTTATTTTCTACAAATCCTCCCTTGAAAAATAAAGGTGAATATGTGATGATATAAGAGAATAATGTGGAGGAAAAAATGAGAAAGAATACAATCGTTATTACTATTTTATTTAGTTTTATTTTTAGTATAGGAATTGTCAGTGTAGGAAATATTTTGAACAAGAAAGAACAATCGATTAGTCAAGTGGTGGAAACAGCAAAATATCAAGCAGAAGAAAAAAAGCTTTTATCGATAAACGACGAGGATAGTGAAGATGGCGACATAGATGATGAAGATAATGGAAATGAAGAAGGAGAGATAATGGCAGAGTGGGATATTTCTGCAACAGGAGAAGAAAACGAAGTATTTGCCTATTTACTGGAAGATGGAACATTAATCATCACAGGAGAAGGAAGGATGAAAGATTGGACAACTAGTGATGGACAAGAGTGGAACGATAAAAAAATGGAAATTACATCTATTATCCTTGATGAAGGGGTAAAAAATATAGGAGAATGTGCCTTTTGGGGATGTGAGAATGTAACAGAAGTAGCGATTTCTCGTACAGTAGAAACAATTAGTGAGGATGTATTTACCTATTGTAGAAGTCTAACAAACATAGAAGTAGATGAGGACAATGAATATTACAAAAGTATAGAAGGTGTTTTATTTGATAAAAAAGCAACAGAAATATTGTGTTATCCAGAAGGGAAGAAAGCAACTACATATGAAATACCAGATACAGTAAGATACATTGGAACGTCAGCCTTTATAGAATGTAAAAGTCTAGAAAGTATTACCATACCTAATACAGTGGTAGAAATAAAAAATGAGGCATTTTGGGGATGTAGTAAATTAACAGAGATAGAAATTCCTAATTCAGTAACGAGTATAGGAAATAGTGCTTTTAATGATTGTGCAGGTTTGACAAAAGTAAAAATTTCCAATTCAGTAAAAAGCGTAAAAAATGGAACATTTTTTCACTGCGTTAATCTGGTACAAGTAATGATTCCAGAAGGCGTGACCAATATAGAAAATTATGCATTTGTAGGATGTAGTCGTTTGAGGTGGATACGTATTCCTGATAGTGTAACCAATATAGAAGATAATGCTTTTGAGGATTGGTGTGAAGATTTTACTATTTATTGTCATGAAAACTCAGTAGCTAAAGAATATGCTGAAACAAAAAAGATAAACTATGAAATAATTGATAATGTAGCGCCAGAAATAATTAGTATAACAGGAAATCCAGAAACATGGACAAAAGGTAAAGTAACATTAACAGTAATCGCTCGTGATGAACAACCAGGATTAGCAGATGAAGCTTATAGTTTTGATGGAGGAAAAACATGGCAAGTAAGTAATCAAAAAACATATACAGACAACACAAAAGGAATTCAAATAAAAGTAAGAGATAAAGTAGGAAACATAAGCCAAAGTGAAGAGATCAATATAACAAAAATAATAAAGATAGACCGTATAGCAGTTAAAGTAAATCCAAACAAAACCAGTTATCATGTAGGAGATACTTTAGATACAACAGGATTACAAATAGAAGTAATTTATGATAATGAAATAACAAGAGAAGTCATAAAAAGTGGGTTTACTTGTGAACCAAAATTATTAACAGCAGGAACAAACAAAATTACTGTAACTTATCAGGGAAAAACAACAACCTTTGCGATAACCGTGAAAGAGAGAATAGAAGAAAACGAGGATCAAGATCAAGTAGAAGAGCCAGATGAAGATACAGATGAAACTGATGAATGGGAGGAAATAGAGGACTGGATTGAGACAGACGAATTAGAAGAAGACGCAATGGAAGATTGGGATGAGATAGACGATTTTGATGAAATAGAAGAAGAGTTAAGCAATAAGGAAGTAACAAGTAAAAGTTATGATTTTGAGAAAGAAGCAAAAGCAGAAACAAGTTTGCCAAAGACAGGTCATTCAATTGTGATATTTATCCTATTAACAATTGCCATAACGGTAACATGTATTTTGTATGTAAAATATAAAGAGTATAAACAAATATAAATAAAAAGGCTATTTCAAATAGCCTTTTTATTGCTATTTTTTGAAATTTATAGTAAAATCAATAAGAAAATAAAAAGGATGAAAAATAGGGATAAAAATAGGAGATAAGGAGGGAAAGCAAATGAAATTTATCTCATGGAATGTCAATGGGATACGAGCATGTATCAATAAGGGGTTTAACGATTTTTTTGAAAAAGAGCAAGCAGATATATTTTGTATCCAAGAGACAAAATGTCAGCCAGAGCAAATTCATTTAGAATTTGACGGATATAGAAGTTACTGGAATAGTGCAGAAAAAAAAGGATACTCTGGAACAGCAATCTTTACAAAAGAGAATCCCATGTGTGTAACCTATGGAATAGGAAAAGAAGAGCATGATAAGGAAGGTAGAATCATTACATTAGAATTTACAGATTTTTATCTAATCAATAATTATACACCAAATGCCAAAAGAGAATTAGAAAGATTAGCCTATAGGCAAAAATGGGAAGACGAAATCAGAAAATATTTAGTAAAATTAGAACAAAAAAAACCAATTATTATGTGTGGAGACTTGAACGTAGCCCATCAGGAGATAGACCTAAAAAATCCAAAAACGAATAAAGGTCATGCTGGCTTCACCAATGAAGAAAGAGAAAAAATGACACAATTATTAGAAGCAGGATTTATTGACAGCTTTCGATACAAGTATCCAAACCAAGAAAACGCATATAGTTGGTGGTCATACATGGGAAGAGCCAGAGAAAAAAATGTAGGATGGAGGATTGACTATTTCATCGTATCAAATCAAATAAAAGAAAAAATAAAAGAAGCAAAAATATATTCCGAAATTATGGGAAGTGACCACTGCCCAGTAGGGTTAACATTATCGTAAAATGGTCAAAGTGTGCCTGTCCCAGCTTGGCCACCCATGGCAAAACTGGGACAGGTACGACTTAGCCATAAAAAAAAGAAAGAAGGGATAAGTGTGAAAGGTTTTAAAGAGCAAGGAAGAAAATGGTTATATTGGTTTATGCTGGGAGTGGCTATTATTGTGGTTTATAAGGCTTTGGATAATTTTCCTGATGTGATGCATGTGGTTACTAAGTTTTTTGATATTGTTGCCCCATTTTTGGCTGGTATTTTTATTAGTTATTTGTTATATATGCCATGTAGGAAGATGGAAGCATTTTATAAACGATCAAAATTAAGGTTTGTAAGAAGAAAAGCTAGGACTTTTTCTATTTTAACGGTGTATGTCATTGTTATGCTATTATTAATTATTTTGATTCGTTTTATTTTGCCAGTTGTGTTTGAGAGTGTGGTAGATTTAATTAATAATATTCAAACTTATTATGAGATTACGATTAATAAGTATCATGATTTGCCAAATGACAATATTTTGAAGAGTGATATGGTTAATGATGTTATGCGAACGATTCAGAATATTGATATTAAGCAATATTTTAAATTAGATAAGATTATGGCGTATGTTGTTAGTGCCATCAGTGCTGTGACTGGTTTATTTGATGTATTTGTTGCTGTTATTGTTTCAATATATATTTTGGCAGAAAGGGCACAAATTTTGGCTTTTTTAAAAAAAGTAACAGAGGCAATATTTAAGGAAAGAACATATAAAAACATAGATAAATATTTTAATCATTCGAATGAGATATTTTTTAAATTTATAGCTAGCCAATTCTTAGATGCTATTATTGTGGGAATCATGGTAACGATTGCTATGACCATTATGGGAGTTAAATATGCACCATTATTAGGATTTTTGATTGGTCTATTTAATATGATTCCTTATATTGGTGCGATTATTGCTGTAGTGCTTTCTGCGATTATTACGTTAATAACAGGAGGTTTATCACAAACAATTTGGATGTTATTGGTAGTAATTGTTCTACAACAAATTGATGCTAATATTATTAATCCTAAAATTATTGGACAATCGTTGAAAATTAGTCCATTGTTAGTTATCTTTTCTATTACTGTTGGAGGTGCTTATTTTGGCATAGTGGGGATGTTTTTAGCTGTACCAGCTATTGCAGTCATTCGTATATTAATAGAGGATTATATCAATTATAAGATTTCGTCAAAGAAGAAAGAAAATGATCAACTTTAGGGTTGATCATTCTTTTTTTGCTATAGAACAAACGTGTTTAGTATGACATGTTCATGATGCTTGTTTTATTCTAGTAACCGTAAGGCTGGAGCAATTTTTGTAGAAAGAAAAAATCATTATAGAAAAATGTCATATAAACTTAATATAATAGATAGATAGAATGATATCAGAGGTTTCCGTAATGACTTAAATGAAGTTGATAGAAAATGAAAAAAAGCAACTCTTGAAAAGTTATGGTGAATATGTAATGATAAAGTACATGAAGAGATAAGAAAGGGAGAGAAGCATGAGAAAAAGAACAGTGATCTATCTAAGCATATTTAGCATATTTGTATGCATAGGAGCAATATTTTTTATTAACAGATTTATATTAATAGAAAAAACAAATGACATCGTTAAGATAGCGACCTTTCAATCTAAAGAAGAAAAGGGATTAGCAACAACAAATACAGTAGTACAAACATGGAATATTTCAGCAACGGTTAATGATAATGTAACAGCAACGTTATATAGAGATGGACGATTAATTATATCTGGGAGTGGAAAGATGAGAGAAAGTTGGGGGGGATATAGTGGTATGCCATGGTATAACAGCTTAGAACAAATAAAAACAGTACAAATTGATACAGGAGTAGAGAATATAGGAGAGGATAGTTTTTATGGGTGTACAAGCTTAACAAGTATCACGATTCCAAATAGTGTGACGGCTATAGGAGAGTGGAGCTTTTATGGGTGTACAAGCTTAACAAGTATCACGATTCCAAATAGTGTGACGACTATAGAAAGATATACTTTTAGTGATTGTACAAGTTTAACAAGCATTACAATTCCGAATAGAGTGACGACTATAAAAGATAGTGCATTTCGCAACTGTAAGAGCTTAACAAGTATCACGATTCCAAATAGTGTGACGACTATAGAAAGATATACTTTTAGTGATTGTACAAGTTTAACAAGCATTACAATTCCGAATAGAGTGACGACTATAAAAGAGAATGCATTTCGCAACTGTAAGAGTTTAACAAGTATCACGATTCCAAATAGTGTGATGGCTATAGAAAGATATACTTTTTATGGGTGTACAAGCTTAACAAGTATCACGATTCCAAATAGTGTGACGGCTATAGGAGAGTGGAGTTTTTCTGAGTGTAGTTTAACAAGTGTTACAATTCCGAATAGAGTGACGACTATAGGAGAGTGTGCATTTTATTCTTGTAGAAACTTAACAAAAATAATTATTCCCAATAGTATAACCAATATAGGCAGTGAAGCATTTTCACAATGTAAAAATAATTTTACTATCTATTGTAAAAGTATATCATATGCTGAACAATATGCAGAACAGAATTCCATACCATACGTAATAGATGATGCATCGCCAACAATAGGTAGCGATACAACAGGATGGACAAATCGTAATGTCAATATAAATGTAACAGATAGTCAATCTGGACTAAAAGAGGTAACAGTAAATGGAACATTGATACCAAGTTCAAATGGAATATGCAACTACGAAGTCAGTGTAAATGGGACATATACCATTGTAGCAACAGATAATTTGGGAAATAGTGGCACAAAAACTATACAAGTTAGTAAAATTGATAAAACCAATCCGACCTTAGAAGTAACAGGAAACCCAACAAACTGGACCAATAGTGCAATTCTGAATATAACAGCATCAGATACTCAATCAGGGTTAAGCCAAATAACAGTAAATGGTGTTTCGTTGTCAAATGTAAGTGAAAGGATGAATTATACAGTAAGTACGAATGGAAGTTATACTTTTGTAGCAACTGATTATGCAGGCAATCGTACAACAAAAACAATACAAGTGAATAAATTAGATAAAACTAATCCCACGTTAGAAGTAGCAGGAAATGCAACCAACTGGACGAATGCAAATGTAACATTAAATATAACGGCAATAGATAGTCAATCAGGATTAAATCGAGTAACGGTAAAAAAAGATAATGAGGGAGAAGCAGACTTAGTGCTGAATAGTGGAAAAACAGACTATACAGTAAGTACAAACGGAAATTATACCTTTGTAGCCACTGACCAGGCAGGAAATACGACAACAAAAACCATAGAAGTAAATAAAATCGATAAAACAAATCTAACCATGGAAGTAACAGGAAACCCAACGAATTGGTGTAATACAGATGTCATGTTAACAATGGATATATCAAACAGTCAATCAGGTTTAAGCCAAGTAACAGTAAATGGAGTAGCTTTAGAAAATATAAAAGAGAAAATGACATATGCAGTAAGTGATAATGGAAACTATACATTTACAGCCACTAACCATGCAGGAAGTAATATTACAAAAATAGTAGAGGTGAATAAAATTGATAAAACTAGTCCAACATTAGAAGTAGCAGGAAATGCAACCAACTGGACGAATGCAAATGTAACATTAAATA
>CANOPF010000003.1 GCA_947568535.1 uncultured Clostridium sp.
TTATTATAACTTACATGACTTTCAAATTTACTTAAATATTTAATATAATTTTTATCAACTGTATAAAATAGTAATTCTTCCATCTCTCCTCATTTCTTATTAAAATAGGGAATACACTTTTTCAAATGTACCCCCTTAATTTAAAACTGCTTATTTATAAGGCTTAAGCATTACCTAATTTCAAATCAGTTCATTTATAAGGCTTGAACTTTACCTAATTTTAAATCGTTCTCTTTTTAGGTAAGAACTTCCTATTAGTAATCTAAATAGATTACTCTTCTAGTATATTAATTATACTACCTTTTTATACCTTATGTCAATAAAATCTCATGACTTTTTCCCAAAAACTGCAAAACCTATTACGACTTATTTGGTGGATAACAAAAGGGTAACAATGCAGTCATGTCAATCCTTAAAAGTACTGGTATTACTGCATTGTCATTTTAAATACTTACTCCTGCTAGTATTTATAATACTATTATTGTAACAATCTGTACTTCTTGGTCGGTTGATAGCAACATTAGAAATTACAGGTTGAATTTCTCCCCCTTGTTGTAAAGTGCTTATAATTTCTCCACATTCTGTTGCCGTAAAGCTTAAATTTCCTTCTTCTTTCCTATCTTGGTAAACGTTATCAAATATAAAATGGATAAGAAAAAACTAGAAATTAGAATTTTGGAGTAATTTCTAGTTTTTCTATTTACTTTAACTGTTCTTAATTTTATACTCTTTTAAATTGGATTACTTATCTTTTTTGATTTTTCTGTCAATAACTTTAACTTTAATATATAAAACTACGGTTAATAAGATACCTATTCCTATTGATGTAAATAAAATTATATTAGCACTTCCTGCTCGTGGCAATACACCCTTTTTTATATTTTCTTTATGCGTATCCACTACATTAAGTACATTATCTTTATTTCCCAATGTGTTTTGACCTTTATTAACATTGTTATTGTTTGGTTTACTACTGTCATTATTGCTACTTCCTGTATTGTTATTCCCTGTATTGTTATTCCCTCCATTATTATCGTCATGATTATTATTACTATCACCTACTATTGTCAGTTTAACAGATTTATTACCAGTAGCCACATCAGGACCTGCTGTTGTACCAGAAAAATTTTCTAAACTAATAGTAGTATCTCCTACTTTAGCATCTTTTTTTACTTTAAAAGTAATCGTTCCAATACTTTGAGTAGTACTTACGACATCTCCATATTTTGTAGTAGCTGTAATAAGTCCATTTTCATAAAAAGGTGCATCCCATTTATCTGTACCATTTGTTGATACATATTCTAAAACAGAAGAATCAAATTTTATACTGCCAGTATAACCACCAATTCCCTTTTCTCCACTTTCAATTAAAATTTTACTCAAACCAATGGTAATGATAACAGTATCTTCAGCTTTAACTTGTGTATTGTTTACTGTTAAAGTTGTTTCAAAACTATCATTTGCAGCATATACATTTGTAGTGATGACTAAAAATGCTATCAATAGTATAGTAACTATTTTTTTACTTACTATATCCTTTTTCATATCCTCTCTCCTTTAATTTTTATTTTTGTTCATTTCCTAAAAAAGATTATTGTGTATTTATTTGCTTTACTACTAGTCGTTTTACTAGTAGTAAATCTGTTGCTGTTATTTTTCCATCTTTGTTGATATCTGCTAGTTTAAATTTGTCTTGTGTTAAAATCCATTCTTGTTTTTTGCCTGCTACTAAATGTCTTTTTACTAATAGAAGGTCTGTTGCTGTTATTTTTCCATCTTTATTGATATCACCTAATTCATATTTGTCTGGATTTTCTTGGTCTTTTTTAATCCAATCTACTTTTGCTGTCGCTGTTCCTTTATTTCCAGCTTTATCTTCAAACTCAAATATAAATTCACCATTTTCATTAAATGTATATTGTCTGCTTGTACCATTATTCATAATGGTAATGTTTTCACTTTCATTTACTAAAGTTGCAATTACTGCTTTATCTGTAGTTTCTTCTGTACTATATTTAATTTGAGCTGTTGGAGCTGTTTTATCAATCCAACTTACTTTTGCTTTATGTGTTTTTTCTTCTCTACTAGGATTATTTATATCTTCATCTTGCTCCATATATTCAAAGATAAATTCTCCATTTTGGGTAAAGGTATGTGTTTTTCCACCTTCACTTAACATTCTAACATTTTCATTTTTATTACCATTAGTATCAATGATATATGGTTTGATGGTAGCTATAACATCTTGATTCGTTTCATTGTTAATATTATAGGTAATATCACTGGCTAAGATTTTAGTATCTTGATGAATGTAATCAACTTTTACACTTTTATAGGCTATATTACTTGCTTTATCTAACATTCTAAATTCATATTCACCACTAACTTCAAAGGCATGTTCTAATGGATTAGATCTTGTTGTTTGTTGTAATTTTCTTAATTGTTCTTTTTCTGCATCGGTTACATTCTCAGTTATATTATTTCCTTCACTGTTAAAATATTCTTCTGTTTCAACGGTTCCGTCTGTTTTTAATGTCACTACATAAGTATCTACATTTTCAGCATTTCCTGTTGTATTTTTATAGGTAATTTTTTTCGTTACTCCATTTTCATTTAGTTCTGCCACTTTATAGATATGACCATACGAATCTAAATAGGAAACACTGGTTGCTTTTCCATCTTTATCTACTTCAACATAGTTTATTTTTTTGTTATTCTGGTCTAATAGATACACATCTTCACTGATATTGTCCAATAAAACACGTAATCTTTTATCTTCATCTAATTTATAGCTTACATCTGCACTTGGCCCATTTTTATCAATCCATGTAACTTTAGCCAGTGCTGAACCTTTCGCACCATTTTCGTCTTCAAACTCAAAAGTAAATTCTCCATTTTCTCTAAATACATATGTATCAGATCCATTATTATTCATAATGGTAATTTTTCTACTTGGGTTGACCAGTCTTGCTACAACGACACCATTAGTATGTTCCGTTGTACTGTAAGCAATACCTGCTGTTGGATGAGGATTTTGTGTTATATCTTGGTATAAGTTAAATGCTCTTGCTGTAAACCAATTACCATTTGTACGATCCGCTACTATTTTTACATATTTAACTTCTTTAGGTTTTTCTATTTCAAAACTTTTTGTATTGGTTATAGCGTCTTGAATGCTATTGGCTTGATTGGTATATGTCAAGTTTTTTTGATTTGCTAATTCCTCCCAATTCTCACCATCCATACTACCATAAATTGTTCCATCATAAATTTTACCATTTCCTCCACCTGCTGGTACAAATTCTACAGCTGATAAACTAACTGATTGATCTAATTCAATAACAATATAACGTTCTGTGTCAGAGCCATTCCATGCTGAATGCCATCTTGTATTATAATTGGCATCAATTGCATTTGTAGCAGCTCCTCCTTGATTAGTAGCTTGTGTTGAACAACTTTGAATACTTAAATGTGATACTGGAATATATTTTCTTGTTTCTGGTTGGTTATCCTCGGTAAAAGTAAAGGTAGTTGATGCTTCACTAGCAAGTCTTGTTCCTGTTGCTCCTTGTCTTAATTGTACAGTTTTATTCCCTGTTAAATTAGGAGAACTTTCACTATAGAAAGTCCATGGTTCATTTTCTGTATAACGCCACTGGGTACTCAAATTTACACCAACCATTCTATTTTCTAAATCACTAGCAAATAATGTTTCTGGTAAACCTGCTGATTCTTGTATATCGATTTGATAGATATTTTCTTCACTATAATTAGTACCTACAATATGTATATAGATATCATTTTCAGCAGTTATAGAAGCAATTTCTTCTTTTGTTAATGTACGTTTATGATCTTCTGCGGTAGATGCTACTTCATTCCATGTTTTCTTTCCATCTAAGCTATAGTCCCAACGTATACCATTTCCATCAAATCTACTTGATAATACAATTTTTTCTGCATCTGCTCCGTCAAATGAGAAAGTTGCTAACCTTGTATCAATTTGTCCTAATAAATAAGATGCTAAACCTCTAGTTGTAGCTGGTTGTAAAACCGTTGAACCTTCATTTGGATAATTTTTAGCTTCTGTTAATATTTTGTTTTGAAGTATGGTGAATTTGAATTCATATTCATCACTTGTTAATTTTGTTTTAATATAGTTTGATAAATTGTACATTGGGAATGGGAAACATTTTAACGCTTCCATCATTTCTTTTTCTAATTTATAGTAGTCTTCTTCTGTTTTTGTTGTATCTTTTACATATAATTTAGCTAATCCTGCCCAAGCATCTAAGTTGATAGATTGAATTTTTATTGCATCTCTATATATTTGCTCTTGTTTTGCTTTATCATCTTTATATGTATCTACTGTCATTAAAAGTTTTTCTGCTTTTTCAAAATTATTATAATCATTTAGAGCTTCTTGTGCTAATATAACATAAGGTACATTATAACCTTTTACATAAGTTCTATCATTTCCCCATCCTAAAGGCATTCTTTCACCTTTTTCTGAAAGAGCCCATCCAGATACATCATTGTCAATTCCCCATAGTCCTTTTCCTTCTGCATTTTGATTGTAGTAAAGAAGTGCTGCATGTCCAGGCTGTCCAATAACTGCTGATGGTATGGCATTTACACCACGTATACAATGTCCAGATTTTGATATACCACCACAAACAGCTCCTGTACCAAATTGATTTCTAAAGTTCATCCACAATTTATATACATAACCTTTACTTGTGTCATTTCTATATGGTACATATTCAAATAATCCTTTTTTAGTTGTTGTTCCATCTTCATTTGTTTTTTCTACGGCAAATAAGTCATTAAAATAGTCCTTATTATTTTCATCATAATAAACTGGATTTGCATAATTAGGCCATACATATGCCATATAAGGGTGTGGAGTCAACAAGCTCCATACACTATTTGGTGCTTTGTCAATTCGTGATTGGGTGTATTCATTTAGCCATATAACTTCTTCATCATCAATTAATGTTCCTAGAACCCATCTCATTTCTTCTATATTATACGTTTCAAACCATGGTGTCATATCTACTGTATCAGTCGCTCTAAATTGTCCATTATTATACATTTGTTTATAAAGCAAATAACGATCTACAGAATCTGATTGATTAAATTCTGAGTTTTGCATCCATAGTCCTACTCTTGAAGAATGGGTTAATGAAAGTGTTATTGCCATTCTTTTATAAAGATTTCCCTTTGTGGTTGACCAATTTAAATTTTTCTTAGTTAATAAGGTTTTACCTGCATCGGATATTGGTGTTGTATCATCAAAATCGCTTCTATATTCTTTTAGTAATCTTGTTAGCTCTTTTAATGAATTATAATAACTTCCTGTTGGTGCTCCTCCTAAAATATAATAACGAAGGTTTTCTACATCGTTCATAAGCCAATCAATTGTTTCTTTGTTGGCTGGTTCTTCTTCGATAAATCTTTCTAAAGCATAATTTCCTACACTCGCTTTAAATTTTCTTTGTAATACAAGCAATTCATATTGTGAGTCTGCTAAATCCTTGTTAGCATAATCTTTAATTCTTTGGTCATATACGTCAATGCTTGGATATGCTGGCTGTTTTTCTTCGTAATGATCGGTAATTAGCATTGGGTCGATATAAACAGCATGGTCACTTGCATTATTAGCATTAGCTACTGCTGAAAGTCTAAGATATTTAGCCCCTCTAATGTCTATTTTCATAAATACGGCTTCTTCCCCTGGCATATATACTTTATCTGCATCACTTTTTAGTGTCCAATGGGTTGGTCCTTCTGTATAAAATGTGTCTTCATCTGATGTATAAATCCAAAACTTAACACCATCTCCTCTAGTTGCTGTTTTATTTAAGCCTACCCACATCGTTAAATAATGATATTTTTCGCTATACTCACTTATATTAAAGTATACTTCTGATTTAGCATGTGCCCATATACCATAATCAAATGGATAGTAAGCTCCTTCTCTCTTAATTTCTAATTTTGCACCATTACCATCTTCATTTTTTCTTAATTTATCCCATCCTGCTTTAGATTCAGGACGAAAATCTAAATCTGTTAATCTTATATATTCTCCTTCATTTGGATCCTCTTGTGTTTCAGCATGGTTATTATTCTCCTCATTCGTATTGGCATATACCATACTATAAAATAATTTTTCCTTAGATGCTCCTGTTAGTTGTTCTTTTTCACACATCATTACTGATATGTATTGTGCACAAATTAAAATTACAAATAAAATAATTATTTTCATGATTCTATTTATTGCTCTTTTAGTTTGTCCTTCCATGGTATCCTCCTTTTTTATTTTTATATATACAACACTTTTATTATAACACATTTTGACATTTATGTAAATTGTTTTGTGAATTTTTTGTCATTTATTTGTAGAAATAAATTTCTCATGGATTTTTATTTCACTATGTGTTGTTAAAATTTCCCACGCACCTCCTTGGTGTCCCCCTTCTCCTGTTGGATTATATAAAGTAACTAAAACGACTACTTGTGGATTATCAATTGGTGCAACTCCACAAAAAGAAGTTACATACTTATTCGTATTAACACCGTCCTCCGAAGTTCCTGTTTTTCCGCCAATTCGATATCCTGCTACTTTTGCATTTTTTCCAGTTCCTTCTGATACAACAGATTCCATCATACTTAGCACTTTCTCTGAAGTTTCCTTTGAAATAACTGTTCCCTCATTTTTTACAGGAACATCGGTAACTTCTTTTGTTTCACTATTAACGATCTGTTTGACAATCCTTGGCTGAATACTATTTCCTCCATTAGCGATAGCTGATACTGCTGTTACTAATTGGATAGGAGTTATTTCAAATCTTTGACCAAAACTAATAGTAGCTAGTTCTACTGGTCCAGCCTTTTCCTCTGCTAAAAATATACTATTTGCTTCCCCTGGTAAATCAATTCCTGTTCGATTTAATAACCTGAATTTTTTTAAATAATTATAATATTTTTGGACTCCCAATTGCTGTCCAAGTCCTATAAATACTGGATTACAAGAATTCATCAAACCCAATCGTAAACTCTCTGAACCATGCGGTCTGTAATATCTCCAACATTTGATCCTAACACCTGCTACCTCAATTCCTCCTGTACAAGAAAACTGCCCTTGTTTATCAATATCCGTTACTAAACCTTCTTCAATTGATGCTGAAGCTGTTATTAATTTAAAAACAGAACCAGGTTCATATGTATCTGCAATAGCTTTATTCCTCCACACAGCTTGCAAATTTTTTGTTTTCTCTGCCTGTTCCATACTATCCCAAGTTTCTTTTAATTCATCTGTATAGGCTACATATGGCTGATTTAAATTGTAATTTGGATAAGTAGCCATGGCCAGTATATCTCCATTTTGAGGATTCATGACTACAACATTTCCACCATCTGTACAAATATTATCAATACAAGCTTCTTCCAAATATTTTTCTACCATAGACTGAATGGTTAAATCAATAGTGAGAATTAAATCATTTCCATCAATAGCTGGTACATATTTTTCTCCTTCATGGCCTATTTCTCCACCTTTAGCATCAGTATGACGTTGTATAGCCCCTTGTTTTCCTTTTAGCTCTGTATCATACTTTGCCTCTATTCCATCTAAACCTTGGTTATCACTTCCACAAAATCCGATAATTTGAGAAGCAATCGTACTATAAGGATAATACCTTTTGGTATCCTCATCAATATTAATTCCTGTTGTTATTCCATTTTCTTGCATCCATATTCTTAACTGATCGGTTTTTTGCTTATCTACTTTTTTACTAATTGTCTCAATTGAGCTTCTTTTTGTTACTTTTTTCAAAACCTTATTATAATCTAATTCAAAGATTTCAGACAAAACCTTAGCAACTTTTTCCTTATTCTCTTTTGTAATATTACCTGGATTTACGGTTACTGTCTCTACTGTACTACTAACAGCTAATTCATTTTTTCCTGTAGCATCATATATTATCCCTCTTTTCGGATTAATCGTTCTATCTAAGGTCTGTTGTTGATATGCCATACTAGAAAGTTCTCCCCCCTGTACAAATTGAATATAGCCAATTCGCCCAATTAAAAAAAATATAATTATAAAACTAATAAAAAGAGCATTTCTCATTTTCTTTTTACTAGAAAGTTTTATCGTTCTCATAAAAAAAACCTCCTATTTCATTCTATTAGGAAATTTTTTCTTTATTCAAATTTATTAAAAATTACCCCAAAGGGAAGATTTCTTTATTTTCTAGTAGTTGTTAATGAAAAATTTGGTTAATGATTCTTTTTAACCAATTATCTTCTTCTTTTTCTATAACTTTTTCTTCTGTTGCAGGTACAACATAGTCTCTTTTCGGTAAAGTAACATATATTGTTTGTTTATTGGTCAATTTTTGCATACCTAATTTTTCTTTTGCTAGTTTTTCAACGGTATTTAAATTTAAACTATTCTCAATACTAACTTTTAACTGTTCATTTTCCTTTTCAAGAGAAGATAATTCTTTTTTTAAATTTTGTACCTGTTTAAATCTTTCATTAATTTGTGAGTTTCTATAACTTATGGTTAATAATAATATGAATATCCCAACAACAACTAAAGTTAATTTCGTTTGTTTTATTTTTTGTTCTCTTGATATTTTTACTTCTTGCCTTGGTATATTTTCTACCACTGTTAATTTTTTCTTTTTGATTTGTTTATTTTTTCTCTTAGGTATTTCTGGTTCTACTTTTCGTGGATTTGTTCCATATTCATATCTACTTCTAGCCATAAGTTATTCACCTCCTTATCTTCTTTCAAAAATTCTCAATTTTGCACTCTTGCTCCTTGTATTTTTTTGTAGTTCCTGTTTTGTAGGAACTATTGGTTTTTTGGTTATTATCTCTCCTAAAGATTTTGCTCCACATACACAATATGGAAAATCACTTGGGCAAGTACATCTCCCTCTGGCTTCTAGAAAAGCATTTTTTACTGCCCTATCTTCTAAAGAATGGAAAGTGATAACACATACTCTTCCTCCTATGTTTAAACTTTCTATAGAATCCATAATGGTTTGATATAACGGTTTTATTTCATTGTTGACTTCAATTCTTATGGCTTGAAAAGTCCTTTTAGCTGGATGTCCTTCTTTTTGTTTTGATTTTGGTATAGATTGTTCAATAATTTCTGTCAATTGCCTTGTTGTTTTTATTGGATTTTCCTGCCTTTTTTGGCAAATATTTTTAGCAATTCGTCGAAAAAACCTCTCTTCTCCATATTCATAGATGATATTTGCCAATTTTTGTTCTGTATACTGATTAACAACATCTTCTGCTGTCAACGCTTGGCTTTTATCCATTCTCATATCTAAAATATTTTCTCCCAAATAACTAAACCCTCTATTTCGCTCATCTAATTGATAAGAAGAAACACCTAAATCCAACAAAATCCCTTCTACTTTATCTATGCATAGTTGTTGTAAAATTTCCTTTATCTTATCATGATTATCATGCACATAGATAATATTAGAAAATCCCTTTAATTTTTTTTTTGCTGCTATTAGTGCTTCTTCATCTCGGTCAATTCCAACTAATCTTCCCTGTTTTGATAATTTTTCTAAAATTTCTTTACTATGTCCTGCTCCACCTAAAGTTCCATCTACATAGACTCCATTAGGTTTTATGGCAAGCCCCTCAATACATTCTGTTAGCATGACTGGCTCATGTTTGAATTCCAATTTTGCACCTCTTTTACTAAAAAAAGCTGATAATCCCAAAAATTACCAGCTGAACTTTTTGTATGTTTTTATCTTTTGGTTCTTCCCTGTTCTTATGTTAAAACCTTCTTCTGTGCACTTACTTATTTCTCATGTACTTTTTATTTCTTTTGTATATTAAATTTTTATCTTTTGTATATTTTTCTTTAGTAAGTTCATCTTTGGTAATTTTAGATTTTATCTTTTGCAACTTCATCTTTAGCATCTATATAAACTTTTTCAAGTTATATACCTAACATAGTCATATTTTCTGCAATTTCATCTGCTGAAATATTTTCATCGCAATTCTGCCATGTTTCTTTATCCCAAATTTCTAGTCTTGTTCCTACTCCTATAATTACAGCTTCTTTTTCTAATTTAGCTGATATTCTTAGATTATTAGGAAGTAAAAATCTTCCTTGTTTATCTATTTCACATTCTGTGGCTCCTGATAAGAAAAATCTAACAAAATTTCTAGCATTTCTATCAGAAAGTGGCAATGCTTTTAATTTGGTTTCAAAATTTAACCACTCATTTTGTGAAAATGCAAATAAACATCCATCTAATCCCTTGGTTACGATAAACTTTTCCCCCATATCTGTCCTTAATTTAGATGGCATAATTAATCTACCTTTTGCATCTATGGAATGCTCATATTCACCAATTAGCAATTATTTTCACCTCTTTTTCACTTTTCACCACTTTGCACCACTTTTCTCCACTTCAAATAAATTTTAATATAACTTTTATGATTTTGCAAGTCTTTTTTTAAATTTTTTTATTTTTTTCTTGAAAAACATAAAACAGTTAGTATGATTTGTATTATTTTTTCTTATTAATAGTTCGTTCTTTTTTCAAAAAGTAATTGCTATACTTTTTTATAGAGATAAAGGAGGTATTATGAATAATCAAGAACAAATTTTAAGAAAAAATATAGGAAAGAAAATTAAATTAGCCAGAACTAAAGCAGAATATACCCAAGAACAATTAGCCGAGAAACTATCTTTATCTCCTAGGTATATTAGTCAATTAGAAAGAGGTATTGCATTTGGTAGTGCAACTACAATTATTAATGTTTGTAAAACACTAAATATCAGTTCTGACTTTCTATTCAATGATTTGATCAGTAATAAGACACATATTTTAGATAACATTACAGATGACAAATTTTTAGAAGATTATTTAAAGTTAAATGACTATAATAAAAACATTATCTCTTTACTCACTCATGATTTAATTAAGCTACAAAATAGCAAAGAAGATATGAAAAATGCTTAAAAATAAAATGAAGTATTTCCAAAATTACAAAAAATTTAAGGATAATACTTCATTTTTTTATCTTATCTATTAATTAATGGTTGTATTAGTAGGACCTGTTCCTACTACATCTTCTTGTAACGATCTCCATGTATTACATCCTACAATTCCATCTGCTGTTAATCCTCTTGATCTTTGATAGGCTATTACTGCACTTTGTGTAGCTGAGCCAAAAATCCCATCTAAACCTCCTGTTCTAAATCCTAATGTATTTAAATCATCTTGTGCAATGAGAACATAGTTACTTAAACTTCCTCTTCTTAACATAGGAAAACCTCCTGTTGAACAAGCTGGCTTCCCGAAAACGTTTATCCCAATGTACCCATGTAGGTGTTAAAGATAGTGGTTCCACATAAGTCCATACTCCAGAATTATTGGCACTATTCCATAATCTGACTCTTTGCGTTCCTGACAATCTTTGCCCTACATCAAAAGCCACACCTGCATAATGTTGACTCTGGTTACCATGACCACCCTCATATGGTCTCTTAAAAGCAAATCCTACTGGGATCGGTGCTCCAAATATATATCGTTGGCTATTCCAACTTTGCATACATCTTTTAGTAGTCCACAAGATATTACTTTTACTTGAGCCCCTAAATTCTCTAACTCTTAATGTCCCGTTTGTATTATAAGGCATTGGCTCAGCTTCTCCTCTATAGTATGTCTCCATTCTATCTGTATCATTATTAAACACTAATATTTTTGCCACTTATTATTGTCCCCCTTTTCTTGCTTTTTATATTATATGTGATCTTTTTCATTTTGGTTCTAATAAAAACTTACTCATCTTGCTCACCGTCATGTATACTGTTCTATTTGATAAAATATGTTACTCTGCTAAAAAAACACACATGATTAAACCGCTTTGTTTAATCATGTGTGCTCACTTTTACGCATTGTATTTTCTCTTATATTGCTCTTGCTTTAACAACAACTCTCTGTTTACTATCATCTGTACAAGTAATTAAGGTTACTTCTTTTTTACCGTTTGTCAATTGTGTTGTACAACTCACATCTCTTGGATCAACTTGATATTTATTATATATTTTATATTGAATTGTCTTTCCTGATAAATCTGTTATCTCGATCATATCTCCATTGACTAATGTAGGCACTTTACTAAAAAATCTAGTGTTTCTATAATTATGACCTACGATACAAAAATTTCCTACCTCATTTGGCTCTGGTCCCCAAAACTTAGTCGGCGAAATTTTTAATAAGTCCTCTGTTTCTTCCGTTGAATCGGTAGGACCATCAATAACAGGATAATTCACATTGATCTTTGGTATATTAATAGTCGCTACTGGTATATATTGATGTCCATTCGCCGTTGTCTGCATTTGTCTATTATCGGGCTCTTTTACCTCTGCTTGTGGAATATCATCTAACACAACAACAATAACATTGTTCTTTGCAATAGTAGTATCTTCTTCTGGAATATCAAGATTAGCTAGAATTTCTTGTGATACCTGTTCACTTTTATTTCTATCATATTCAGCATAAATACAGGCAGAAATTAACACACACACTAAAAAAACAGATAAAAAGAACTCAATTTTATATACTTTCTTTTTTCTTTTTAATTCAGGTGTAATATATAGTTTCTTGGTAACTAAAATTTGATTCATCACTATCTCCTATTTTATACTTCTTTTTTATTATATCATAAGAATAGTAAAATGAAAATACTTTCAACACAAATATTTCGCAATTTTAGCATAATCCTCTAAACTTAATTTTTCAGGTCTTATCTTAACATCTATACCTAAGCCTTCCAACATATTTATACCTTCTTCTTTATTTTCTAATATCTTTGTATTAACTAATGCATTGACTAAAGTCTTCCTTCTCTGCATAAATGCATGTTTGATTATCTGAAACATAAATTCTTTTTCCTCGCTCTTAATCACAGGCTCTCTTCTAATGTTCAATGTGATAATCTTTGAAGTTACTTCTGGTTCTGGTATAAAAGCTGAATGAGGAACTTCCATAACACCTTGTGCTTCTGCATAATAATAAACACTATAGGTAATTGCTCCTGTTTCTTTCTCTCCTGGTATAGCAATCAGTCGATCAGCTACTTCCTTTTGTATCATAACGGTTATACTTTCTATCGGTAACTCTTCTTCCAATAGCTTCATCATAATAGGTGTTGTAATATAATAAGGCAAATTAGCAACTATCTTTACATGTTTAAGGCCTGTCTTTTGTTTTTCTTCTTCTATCAACTTCCTTAAATCTATCGTTAAAATGTCTTGATGTAAAATTTCAACATTTTTGTTAAACAAAAATCTTTCTTTTAACAGGTGAATCATTTTCTTATCTAATTCAATACAAATTACCTTTCCTGCTTTTTCTAATAAATATTTTGTTAGTGTTCCTAAACCTGGACCTACTTCAATAATTAGATCTTCTTCCTGAATTTGACCACAAGAAATAATTTTTTCTACAACTTCTTCACTAATCAAAAAATTTTGCCCTAATGACTTATTGGCTTTAATATGATATTGTTTCATGATCCCTTTAGTTTCTTCTAAAATTGTCCCCATCTAATTTCTCCTTATTTCTTTATTCATAATTATACTATATTATATTTTTTTTATTTTTTCAAGTTTTATTGATTTTTAACTATTTTTAAGATAAAATAGACGTACAAATTAAGAACAAAAGAGGGTTGCTTATGAAAAAAGAAAAAAATAAAAATCATGCTAATTCATCCGACAAAAAAGTAATAAAATTTAAAACTAGTTTCGAATCTAAAAACTTAATCCACACTAAAAAATTAAGAACTTTATTGATTGTGATTATTGTTATCTTCTTACTTTTAATTAGTAGAATTGGTTTTTTACAATTTGTTCAAGGAAACACTTTAAAAGAAAAAGCTTATCAACAACAAACCATTAATCAAATTATTAGTCCAAAGCGTGGTAATATCTATGATTCAACGGGAAAAGCAATTGCTATTGGTGCTCAAGTGGATACCATTACCATTAATCCAACAAAAATTGTTAAATCCAATGACGCTGACACAAAAGATTATAAAGAAAAAGTAGCTAAAGGCTTATCCGATATTTTTGCCTTAGACTATAATGAAGTATTAGAGAAAGTAAACAGTAAAACAAAAGTAGAAACCATTATCAAAAAAGTAGAACAAGAAAAAGTAGAACAATTAAAACAATGGATGGAAGAAAATAAAATTACTATTGGTATTAATATTGATGAAGATACTAAAAGATACTATCCTTATGGTTCCATTGCTTCCCACATTATTGGCTTCTGTGGAAGTGATAACCAAGGTCTAAGTGGTATTGAAGCAAAATGGGAATCCATCTTAACTGGTACACCAGGAAAAATTGTAAGTTCTAAAGGAAGCGACCAACAAGAAATTCCGAATGCTGAAGAAACATATATTTCTGCTGAAAATGGTAGCGATTTAACGCTTACCCTTGACTTAAATATCCAAACTATTGTTGAAAAATACCTAAAACAAGCTGTTGAAGATAACCAATGTGAAAATGGTGGAAATGTGATTGCTATGAATCCCAAAACAGGTGATATTCTTGCCATGGCCTCTTATCCAAATTATGACTTAAATTCACCTTATACACCAAATTCAACCTTATCCAAAATATATGATACCCTTTCTACACAAGAAAAAAGTAATGCTTTATTTGAAATGTGGTCTAACAAATCTGTTGGTGAAACATATGAACCTGGTTCTACTTTTAAAGTAATTACTGCATCAGTAGCTTTAGAAGAAAATATTACCTCTTCTGATATAGCCAATGACTTCTATTGTCAAGGTTATGAAGAAGTCGCTGACTACCAAATTTCTTGTTGGAGCAAAAATCCACATGGCGTACAAACACTAAGAAAATCTCTTTGTAATTCATGTAATCCAGCTTTTATACAATTAGGAAAAAGAATTGGAGCTCCTACTCTATACAAATACTATAATGCCTTCGGTTTATTCAATTCAACAAACTCAAGCTTATATGGAGAACAAACCAGTTTATTTCAAAGCCTAGATAAAGTGGGTCCTGTTGAACTTGCTACTATGTCATTTGGTCAGAGATTAAATGTTACCCCTCTTCAAATGATTTCTGCTATTGCTTGTGTAGCAAATGATGGCATATTAATGCAACCTCGTATCGTAAAAGAAATTACGAATACAGATACAGGTACTGTATCGGAAATGCCTATCACTCAAGTTAGACAAGTTATTTCTAAACAGACATCAAAAGAAGTAAAATCTCTAATGGAATCGGTTGTTACAAACGGCTCTGGCAGACATGCTGCTGTATCTGGCTATTCTATTGGTGGAAAAACAGGTACTTCTGAACCTCCTATTGGAAAAGAAGAAGATGGATATGTTGCTTCTTATGTCGCTATTTCTCCAATTGAAGATACGCAAATTGTCCTTCTACTTACCTTATATAAACCAGAAGGAAAAAATGGCCATCAGGGAGGACAAGTAGCTGGTCCTGTAGTATCTCAAATGTTATCTGAGATTTTACCTTATTTAGGTATCCCTGCTAACGAAAATCCTGCCAATGTTACAAATACCAATAATTTTTTAACTGTACCAGATGTGAGGAATAAAACTGTAACAGAGGCAGAAAAAATATTAAAAAATGCTGGTTTTACTACTAAAACATATGTTAACGGAGATCCTAATACTATTCTTGTAGAAGACCAAACACCTAAACCAGGAAACTTACTTCCTAAAGAGTCTATTATTGTTCTTTATGGTCAAGGAAGTAGTATTGCAACTTCAGTTACTGTTCCCGATTTAAAAGGTATGAATGCTTCACAGGCTTCTAATACCTTGAAAACAAAAAACCTGAACATTAATATAGAAGGAGCTGGTGTTGTAATCTCTCAAGATTATGCCAAAGATGAACAAGTTCAAGAAGGCACCATTATAAAGGTAACATTAAAACAAGCATTAACAGAAGCTCATTAAATGAAAAAAAGGATATTTATGTTGAATAAAAACAATAGATATCCTTTCCTTTTTTAATCCATTGTCTCATTTTGCCAATATTTTTCCAATAAATAATCTAACTTTTTAATTTTATCAAATTGCTTTACTACCTCTTGAATCATTTCCTCTTGTCTTCCACACAAATAAACCATCCAGGCCTCTCGTCTATCTATTATTTTACTTTGATGAAAAATAAACTTGGGTAATTCTAATACATATAATTCAATTTGGCTTTCTGATTTAGAGGGTATTACAATTTTATTAAAATATTCTACTGATTTTAAATAACAAAAATCAAGTATATTAATGGTCGTCGTCTTAACCATCTTTCTATTATCTTCATAATCTAATTGATTGGAATGAATTTGAGCATAATATAATAACATTTTATTTTGTGCATAATAACCATCAATAAATTGAATTCCTATATTCATTTCTTCTTGTTCTTCTGGCTTAACTCTGACATCGGCAATACCAAAATTTTCTTCTGATGGTAGATAATTTGACTTCCTTTGTAGATATGGGTTTAATGTGATTTCTTTGATTTTAATATTGAAAAATGCTTCGATAAAATCTTGTAAGATATCTAAATTTTCTTCTGAATTTAAAACTTTCCTTAATATTCTATTACTTTTTGATACAAACTTTCTATTCATATACGTTTTTAGTGCACTAATCTATTTCCCTCCTTATGTAAGTACTAAATTATATAATTTAGTTAGAGTATAATTTCTAATGCATTCGTTTGTCAATAGTTTTGTTCTTTTTTCTTATACTTTTCATCGCATTTTTCGACAAAAAATAAAAACCAGACTAATTGAAGTAAACCCAAATTATTAGGCAAAAAGTTGAATAAGGAGTTGAATATGGTATAATAAACTAGACACCAAGTTAAGTGAATTAATGAAAGATGGAAAGTTTATGAAAAAAAAGTAGTAGGATGGTCAATGGATACTAGAATAAAGAATAAATTAGTCTTATCAGCATTAGAACAAGCAATTGAAAAACATCCAGAAAGTAGAAAAGGAAATCCTTATGATAATGCTTTTATGGAATCTTTTTATAGAACATTAAAAAGAGAGCTTGTTAAAGGATCTGATGATGATAATCCTGAACAAGCTCGATTAGATATATTTAAATATATTGAATGTTACTACAATACAAAAAGGATGCATTTTGTACTAAATTATATGAGCCCTTTAAAATATGAATTAAATATTCCTAATTCGCTTAATTTTGTGTCTAGTTTTTCTTGACTATTATATAGCACCTAGTCTAAAAATATCCAATTCTTTGGGTTAAGTACAATCCTCCGCCTAATTTTTTCTATACTTTACTTAGAAGCAATATAATAGCCTACTCCTCTTTTGGTAATTAATATTTTAGGAATAGAAGTATCTTTTTCTATCTTTTCTCTAATTCTTCTAACGGTTACATCTACTGTTCTAATATCACCATAATACTCATATCCCCAAACTTTTTCCAATAATGTTTCTCTAGTTACTACCTGTTCTGGTTGAGAAGCTAAAAATTTTAATACTTCAAATTCTCTTAGTGTTAAATCAATAACTTCTCCTCTAACCTTAACTTCAAATTTATCTAAATCTAATTCTAGATCACCTACTATAATTTTACTTTCTTTTTTCTTTTCTTCTATGGATGGTTCTACAGTCTTTCTACTATTATTTGATATTATCTCTACTTTTCTTAAATTGGCTTTTACTCTTGCAACTAATTCTCTTACACTAAAAGGTTTCGTGATATAATCATCTGCTCCTAATTCTAGTCCTAATATCTTATCAATTTCTGTATCTTTCGCTGTTAAAATAAGAATTGGCACATGATAAGAATTCTTTATTCTTTTGCATACAGATAATCCATCTAATTTAGGAAGCATAATATCTAATAAAATTAAATCAGGCTTTTGCTCTGTTGCTATATTAACAGCAGATATCCCATCGGCTGCCTCTATAATTTTATAACCTTCTCTACCTAAATTATATTTTAGAATATCTCTAATGGATGGTTCATCATCAACTATTAGGATCGTTTTTCCCTCTCTCTCGATTTCTTCTTCCACAAAAGTTCCGCCTTTCTATATAGCTTTATTTTTATAGTCTATTTATATCACAATTGTAATAATTATACAAGTTTTTTAACAAAGTTTATTTGTTTTTTAATCCTTGTCTATTTTTCCTCCACCAAGAACAATTCCCTCCTCATCATAAAAAACTACAGACTGACCTGGTGTTACTGCTCTTTGTTCTACGTCAAATACTACTTTAATTCTATCCCCTTCAGGATATAGTGTTGCTCCTGCCTCTGTTGATCGATATCGAATTTTTGCCTTACATTTGATCATTTTATCTAACTGATCAGATATCATCCAATTTACGTCTTCTGCATATAATGTTTTCTTATATAATTCTTCTTCTAGACCAACAATTACCTCATTTTTTTCTTGATCTAATTCTATAACATATAATGGCTCTGAATAAGAAATGCCTAATCCCTTCCTTTGTCCTATGGTATAATGGATGAGACCTTGATGTTGTCCTAAAACTTTTCCACTTTTTAAAACAATATTTCCTTTATGACTTTTATATTTTCCATATTTTCTAAGAAATTTTGGATAACAATTATCAGGAATAAAACAAATCTCTTGACTATCCTTTTTTTGTGCTATAAATAAGTTATTTTCTTTTGCTATTTTTCTAATATCTTCTTTATTGGCATAATGTTGTAAAGGGAAAAGAATAAATTTTAATTTTTCTTTTGGTATTGAATATAAAAAATATGTCTGATCTTTCTTTTCCTCTTGTGATTTTCGTAGAACATATTGATGATATTTCTTCGAAAACTCAATATTAGCATAATGCCCAGTTGCTATATAATCACAGCCTAATTCTTTTGCTTTTTGATAAAAAATACCAAACTTTAAATAATGATTACATTCTACACATGGATTTGGCGTTCTTGCTTCTTGGTATTCATGGATAAAATGATCTACTACTTTTGTCCTAAATTCCTGTTGGCAATTGACACAAAAATGAGAAATTCCTAATTGATCACATATCTGTTTAGCATCTTGTATAGCTCTATTCTCTTCCTTTGGCTCCCATAATTGCATTGTACATCCAATTACTTCATACCCCTGTTTCTGTAATAAAACTGCTGATACAGAACTATCAACACCACCACTCATTCCTAACAAAACTTTTTTCTTCATTTTACTTCACCTATTCATTTTCCTTTAATGTAATATGTACATCTTCTAATTGTTGTGCTGAAACGACAGATGGTGCATTCATTAATAAATCTCTGGCTTTTTTATTTTTTGGAAAAGCAATAATTTCTCTAATGTTTTGTGAATCAGCAATAAGCATAACCATTCTATCTACTCCTGGTGCTCCTCCAGCATGTGGTGGTGTTCCATATTGAAAAGCATTATATAATGCACCAAACCTATTTTTTACTTCCTCTTCTGTATATCCTGCTATTTCGAATGCCTTTACCATAACCTCTGGATTATGATTTCTAACAGCACCTGATGCCATTTCATAACCATTACAAACTAAATCATATTGGTAAGCCAGAATTTCTAATGGATCTTTCCTTTCTAAAGCTTCTAATCCGCCTTGTGGCATAGAAAAAGGATTATGACTAAAATCTATTGTTCCTTCATCAGATAATTCATACATAGGAAAATCAACAATAAAACAGAAACGATAAATATCTTTTTCGATTAGATCTAGTCTTTTACCTAATTCATTTCTAACTAATCCTGCTACTTTTTGTGCTTTTTTCCATTCGTCAGCAATAAAGAAAATAGCCATATTATTTTGTACATGATATTCTTTTTCTAAGATCTCTTTCTTGTCTTCGGTAATAAATTTAGCAATTCCTCCTGTTACATTTCCATTTTCTTCCCATTTTACCCATGCTAAACCTTTAGCACCAACTTCCTCTGTAGTAGCAAATTCTACCATTTTATCAAAGAATTTTCTGCCCTGTTGTGCTCCATTAGGCACAACAATTGCTTTTACTGTTTTTCCTTTAAAAGCATTAAAGTCAGAATGTGCAAAAACTTTCGTTACATCTTGAATTATAAGTGGATTTCTTAAATCAGGTTTATCACTTCCATACTTCTCCATGGCCTCTTGATAAGGAATACGAATAAATGGTCCTTCATCTACTTTCCAATTAGTAAATTTTTTAAACGTATAAGGCACTACTTCTTCCATGACTTCAAAAACATCTTCTTGTGTCGCAAAACTCATCTCAAAATCTAATTGATAAAATTCTCCTGGTGCTCTATCTGCTCTTGGATCTTCATCACGAAAACAGGGAGCAATTTGATAATATCGATTAAATCCACCTACCATTAATAATTGTTTAAATTGTTGAGGTGCTTGTGGAAGTGCATAAAACTCTCCTGCATGTAATCTACTTGGTACTAAATAATCTCTTGCCCCTTCTGGCGAAGAATTAGCTAAAATAGGAGTTTGAATTTCTGTAAATCCTAATTCATCCATCTTATCTCTTAAGGTTTTCAAAATTTTAGAACGAAGCAATATATTGTTGTGCAATTTCTCATTTCTTAAATCTAAAAAACGATACGCTAATCGTAAATCTTCTCTTACTTCTTGTTCTGTGTTGATTTCAAATGGTAAGATATTCTTGCATTTTCCTAATACTTCTATCTGATTAGCTACTACTTCAATTTCTCCTGTCGTCATTTTAGGATTTTTACTCATTCTTTCCACAACTTCTCCGAGAAATGTGGATACAACTTTCTGTACTAAATTGTTTTGCTTGTTCTTGTAATACTTCATCATGAATAACAATCTGTGTAATACCAAATTCATCTCTTAAATCAATAAATAGCATTCCACCTAAATTCCTAATTTTTTGTATCCATCCACTTAGTTCTACTTTGTCCCCTTTATTCTGTAATGTTAATTCTCCACATGTTTTATTTCTATACATTTAATTCCCTCCGTTCACTTTCTTATTTTTTTATATTACCACAATTTAGGCTGTTTTTCAATGTTTTCCTTTTTATTTTAAAAATTAATGGTTTATTTCAACAGACAAGACAGTTATTGAGAAAATCATCTCTCTAAAATCCAGATTGAACATTCTTTCCTACTTGCAGTTTTTTTCCTTCCATGTTATGATAAACAAAAAAAATACTAAGGAGAATATTTATGAATAATGAATTCGACTTTTATGACAAAACCAATCTAAAATCTTATAATTTGAACGAAAGTATGAGATATCAACTAAATATGTTAGATCGACTAGATGTATTTACGAGAAAACACTGTGAAAACGTTGCTAGTTTAACCTGTAGACTTTGTGAATACTTACATTGTCATAAAAGCTTTACCCAATACTGCACTATTTGTGCCTATTTACATGACATTGGTAAACAATTTATTCCCCCTGAAGTTCTCCAAAAACCTGGAAAATTAACAGAAGAAGAATATCGTATTATGAAAAATCATACTACATTAGGCTATAACTTATGTATGAAAGATTTAAAATTAAGACCTTATTCAGCAGGTGCCCTATATCATCATGAAGCACTAAATGGTTCAGGATATCCACAAGGTTTGTCCAAAAAAGATATTCCTTATGAAGCACAAATTATTCGTGTAGCAGACGAATACGATGCTATCGTAAGTAAAAGACAATATAAATCACACATTGGTATCTCTGATACATTAAAAATATTAATTGAAAATACACAACCTACAAAAAACGCTAAATTTGGCAAAAATAACCCTACCATTGTCAAATGTTTATTTAAAGTAGTGATTGACGATATTGAATATGAAATTTACTGTACTCAACAATATGTTGATGAATTACAAAGTGAATTAAAAAGATTTAAACAAATAAACAAATATAAAGAAAAAATGGATCAAGCAAAAAAAGAAAAAGATAAAAATTATTACCTGGAAGGAATAAAAATGCTACTAAAAAATAATGAAACCCTAGAAAACTATCTCCTTAGGTATGAAGAATATAAAAAGGCTTACGCAACAAGAAAAGCTATCATTGATAACCTTTACCAAGAAATTAAAATCATAAAAAAGCTAAAAATATGACCTATCTATATCAAAACTGCCAAAATTGCCAGATAAATGGCAATTTTGGCAGTTTTCTTATTCACCTAATCCAAAGCTTACTCCTAAAGCATTATTCACTTTATCAATTATCTTTTCATCATCAATATGACCAATTCTTTCCTTTAGTCTACTTTTGTCAATTGTTCTTATTTGCTCTGCTAAAACAACAGAATTACTTTTTAATCCACAAGATGCTGAATCTATCTCTATATGTGTTGGTAATTTATTTTTCCCCGTCTGAGAAGTGATCGCTGCGGCAATTACAGTAGGACTATATTTATTACCCAAATCATTTTGTATAATAAGAACTGGCCTAATTCCCCCTTGCTCTGAGCCAACTACTGGACTTAAATCTGCATAAAACATATCTCCTCTTTTGATTTGCATATTCTTCACTCCCAATATTCGTATATTGTCAAGTATATTTCATGCTATTTTAAATATTAGTGGAAGTAAATTAATGGTTATTTTAACTATTTATCTTTACCTCATTATATAATATGTAAACACTTCCCTTTTTGTTCGTCCAGTTAATTTCCATTTTTACTGGTTTTCCTGTATTTCTATCAACCCATAAAGTCTTTTCTTCTTGATTTTGGGAGGTTTTCATAACAATTTCATGATGTTCTTCTTTCCAATTTGCTTTTTCATCAGCCTGATAGTCTTTGATAAAACAACTCAAATCTAAAATATTATCTGATAGGTATTCATAATTTTCAAAAATAGAACTTAAACTTAATTGACTATTCTCTATTTTCAATTGATTTCCCATCTTGATTATTTTTATCCCTGCCACATTGGTTGGCTCTAAAATCTCTTGTGTTGATACATCTGGGCTAGTATATTGTTGCTTTAACCTATACTTATTGTTATTTTTATTGCTATTAACCTCTACCTCTATTTTTGTATCATAGGAACGAATATTTAAAATATAATCAACAATTTCTTGACTACTACTATTATTCCCAATTTTTAAATTTTTAGCCGTTTGAGAATAAGAAAAAATAAAAAAAATCATCATTCCTAATATTAATGCAATAGCAAGTATAAAAAATATGCTCTTTTTTTTCAAAACGTTACCTCCTAAAAAGATAGTAGATCTCAATCTACTATCATTCTATTTTAAAGCGTTTTAAAATATTCTTCTATTCTATGGATTAATTCTGTATACGTATCAATTTGATTAATCTCACGTCTAAATTCCCCTGAATTTTTTAAGTTTTTTGTATACCAAGCAATATGCTTCCTCAATTCTTTAATCGCTATCTCCCCTTTTTCTTCAATAGCTAAATGAATATGTTTTTTTATTATCGTTAATTTTTCTTGATTAGATGGCTCTGGCAATTTCTCCCCTGTTTGCAAAAAATAGATTAATTTTCGAAAAATCCAAGGATTACCAAAACTACCTCTCCCAATCATAATCCCATCTACACCTGTTTCTTGAAACATGGCTAATGCAGATTCTTCATCCACCACATCCCCATTTCCTATAACAGGAATCGTAACAGCCTGTTTTACTTGTTTTATCATTGTTAACTCTGCCTTTCCTGAATAAAATGCAGAACGTGTTCTTCCATGAATCGTAATAGCAGAAATACCAACCTGCTGAGCCAATTTAGCCAATTCTACTGCTACGATGTGATCCAAATCCCATCCTATTCTACATTTTAGTGTAACTGGTACTTCAGCATTTTTTACTACAGCACGCATTACTTTCTCTGCTTGTTGTAAGTCTAATAATAATTTACTGCCATCACCATTCTTTACCACTTTAGGAGCAGGACATCCCATATTAATATCCACTAAATCTGCCATTTTACTCACATATCTAGTAGCATATCCCATCGTTTCTTCATCACTTCCAAAAATTTGAAAACTAATTGGTCCTTTTTCGCCTTCTCTATTGAGTAATCGATTAGTTTTTTTATCATCATGAAAAATAGCCTTTGCACTAGCCATCTCTGTACATACTAAACCTGGTCCAAACTCTTTGGTAATTCTCCTAAAAGGCTGGTTTGTTACACCAGCCATCGGAGCTAATATTAAATTATTCTCTAATTTTATTTTACCTATTTTTAATGGATGTAAATACACAAGTTAAAGAAAGTTCTTTAATACAATTCAAAACTTTTAGAACTTTCCTTCCCCCTTTCTTATTTCACAAATATTGTTTTTTGCCTTTTTCCACTAATATTCAATAATAGCGCAATACAGATAAAATTGGTAATTAACGAACTACCACCATAACTAATAAAGGGAAGTGGAACTCCAGTAATCGGTAATAATCCCATTACCATTCCTATATTTTCTAACATATGAAATACAAAAATTCCCGTTATCCCAGATGCTATTAATGAACCAGCCTCATCTTTTGCTGTTTTGGCTACATATAAACATTTAGTTAAAAATATCACATAGAGGATAATCACTGTTCCAGCTACCAAAAATCCCATTTCTTCTCCAATTACAGCAAAAATAAAGTCTGTGGTTTTTGGATATAGAAAACCTAATTGGGTTTGATTTCCTTTTAATATTCCCATTCCCGTTAATCCCCCTGCTCCAATAGCCAATTTAGATTGAATAATATTGTATCCTGCTCCACGTGGATCTGATTCTGGATTTAAAAAGATATCTATTCTTTTTCTTGCATGATCTGGCAATACAAAATGATAGATTATCGGTATAGATATGACAACAATAATCATAGTTCCTATGATATATTTCTTATCAATACCTGCTGTTATTAATATAAAGATCATAGCTACTAAAAATGCTGCTGCTGTTCCATAATCTGGTTGCTTAATAATCAGCACTACAGGCACAGCAAATATAGCTAATAAAATGAGTAAGGAAATCGGTTTATTTATACTCCTTTTATCTCTTTCTTGGATTTTAGTTGTCACATGAGTAAAAAATAAAATAACAAAGATTTTAGCAAACTCAGCTGGCTGCAAAGAAAAAAAACCTATATCAAACCAGCTTGTAGCTCCATTAACTGGTTTGGTAAACAATACAGCAACAAGCAGTAAAATAAAAGCCCCATAAAATATGGGTGACATTTTTACCATGGCTTCATAATCAAGCATCATTATCATTATAGCTATGATTATACTGACAATCAGCCATACACACTGTTTATTAAATTCATCATAATTTGCTTCTTGTGTCGCCGAAAATAATGCTACTAATCCTATTATACAAAGGATTATTGCAATGATTCCGATACTCCATTCTATATTTTTTAATTCTCTTTTTCTCATTAAATCACTCTTTTTCTCTTTAATCTTCTGATTTAAATTCTTCTTTTTTCTCTTGTTCAGACTGCTTTTTTGTATCTTTTTCTGCCTCTTCTTTTTCGTTTAGCTTCTTCTCTTTGTCTTCTACCTCTTCTATTACTTCTATTTTATCCTTTTCTTTTTTCTCTGGTTTCTCCTCTTTTTCTATGACTTTTTCTTCTTTTGCCTTAGTTCCAGATTTTCCTTCCTTCTTTTCGCTTTTTTTCGTTCCCTTTTTTGTTTTTTTCTCTCCTTTTTCTACTTTCTCTTTTCCTTCTATCTTTCTTACTTCATTTTTTATATGCAAAATAGGGATGTTCGCATATAATGCTGGTGCACCATTAGTTCCATCTTCATTTTCTTGGTTAGTAAGTTTTACATCGATAGACTCTTCATCTACATCGATATATTTTTTTATTACTTCTATAATTTCTTGTTTCATTAATTCTAAAAAGTCTGCTGAAACATTGGCTCTGTCTTGCATTAAGACTAAATGCAATCTTTCTTTAGCTGTTTCTCTAGAATTCGATCCTACTTTATCTTCTTTTTTACTCCACTTTTTAAAAAAATTCATTATGTTCTCAAACATTATTCTTGTTTACCTCCATATAGCTTTATTGTTTTTTGAATAGTCTCATTAACTTTGCCCAAAAGCCTATTTCCCTTCCTGGAACAGTTACTTCTATTTTCTCTCCTAATACCCTTTTGGCTATCTCAATATAAGCTTTTCCTGATGGTGCTTTTTTGTTTTGTATCACTGGCTCTCCTTTGTTTGTTTGTGTAATAATATATTCATCATCTGGCACAACACCAATCAGATCTATGGATAGTAAATCTACAATATCATCAACATCCATCATTTCACCTTTTTTTACCATATTTGGTCTAATTCTATTAATGACTAATTCTGGATTTTTAATTTCAGATGATTCTAGTAATCCAATAATTCTATCAGCATCTCTAATTGCAGATATTTCTGCTGTTGTTACAACAATAGCACGATTTGCTCCAGCAATGGCATTTTTAAATCCTTGTTCAATTCCAGCTGGACAATCAATTAGTATATAATCAAACTCTTCTTTTAATTTCTCCACTAAATCTTTCATTTGTTCTTCATTGACAGCACTTTTATCTCTGGTTTGTGCAGCTGGCAATAAATATAATTCTTTAAATCGTTTATCTTTAATAAGTGCTTGTCTCAATTTACATTTTTCTTCTACTACATCAACAATATCATAAACAATTCTATTTTCTAATCCCATAACAACATCTAAATTACGAAGTCCTATATCGGTATCAATCAAAACTACCTTTTTTCCTTCTAGTGCTAAACTTGAACCTAAATTTGCTGTAGTTGTCGTTTTTCCTACTCCACCTTTTCCTGATGTGATTACAATTACTTCTCCCATAATTCTCCTCCTTAGGATTTTTAAGACATATTTAAACATATATATAATATAATGAAAATGTGAAAAAGTCAATCTGTATAATCAAAATATTACTAAAATATGACTATTTCATGCAAAAAGAGACGACAAATTAATGTAGTCCCATGTAATGTTTTCTCGTCGATCAACTAGATCGATTTTACTTTATTTTTGGTATCTGTGCTAACCATTTATGTGTCCCATAGCAATCTTATCTGTTCTGTGTCTTTATCGGCAGTTGTATAATCTGTATAAAATGTTTCCTCACCAACAGTAATACCTTGTACATAAAATATATTATGAGTTGTTGAATGAATAATATATATATTGGTATCTGTCAATTCCGAAAATTCGTCTGTTTTTAGTTTTTCAAAATCTTGTCCATAATTTAACGTTAAATTATCTATTTCGGATAAATTAATTAGATAAAAACTTCCTGTATCACTAAGCTCTTCTTCATTAAGAATTCCTGATTGTTGAATATTTGTCATATTCGTATATTTCGTTTTCAGCATCTCATTAATATTACCTTTTTCGGCATAATGAGCAGAAATTTTATCCCTCAAATTAGCAATATCATTTTGCATAGCTTTCCATTTTGCTATTTGTAAATCATCTTGTACATGATAAATGATTATTCCTGTTATAATCATTAAAACAATAATGGCTATTGATAATGAAATTAACGAAATTCCACTTTTTTCACGCATTTTCTTTTTTATCATTTGCTTCTTCTCCTCTTTTCTTCTCTTTAGTATTAGTTTACTATTTATTTTACTTTATTTCAATACTTTTTTGTACTAAATTATAGATTTTATTCCTTCTTTCATATCTTCTATCTTCTCTAATAAAAATACCCCAAAGAACCAAAACAATTAAAAATATGGCAATGTTTTCAACTCGATAAATAACAATACTAGCAATAAAAGTTATTGCCATCAATGTAATAAATGAAATGCGGTTATTATATTTTTCTGCCTTCTGTTTGCCAAAAACAATATGTAGTACTCCTTTCATCACCCTTCCTCCATCAAGTGGATAAACTGGTAACAAATTAAACACCATTAATAATAAATTAGCATACATAATTGTTGTTGTGTTAAAAAACGCTATCCCTATATGTATTTGTGACATAATTAGTATGATAATAAAATTTGTCATTGGTCCAGCTAAAGCCACAAATATCTTTTTTACGGCTAATTGATTACCCTTTTTTATCTTTGTGTTATAATCTTTTGGTAAAAATTTAAAAGATATCGTTACTCCATATGGCATAATTTCCATTTTATCTGGCTTTAACCCTAACAATAAACCAACAAAGAGATGACCTAACTCATGAATAATAGCAAAAAACATAATCATTGCATACACTTCAATTTGTTGAGTAAAATAGAACAAGATCATAAAAAGAAATATCTTCAAGTCAATTCTAAATCGCATATTCCTCCTCCTTTATAATTCTAAAATATTTTGTGGATCTATGGTTCTTTCAGAAATTCTAATTTCAAAATGTAAATGTGGCCCAGTTGAGTTTCCTGTTGAACCAACTTCTGCGATTTCCTGTCCTTGTACAACTTTCTCTCCTTGTTTTACATATAATTGATGGCAATGAGCATAAATAATACTTACTTCTCCTATTTGAATCTTTAAATGTTTTCCATAATCTCCCTCTTCAGATGCTAAAACCACTTCTCCATCTGTTGCTGATTTGATTTTCGTCCCCAAATTAGCAGCAATATCTGTACCTGTATGATTTTTTGGAACATTTCCCGTTGCCGTTTCTCGATAGCCATATTTTGAACTAATTGTTCCTTCAATTGGTTTAATAAAACTAGTTGTGTTTTTTATGTTTTGTTTATCTATTTCTTCAGGTGTTAAATTCTCTTTATTTTCTACATTTTCTATATTTTGATGAACTTCTTCTTGAACTACCCCTACAGCACCACCAATTGCTTCTTGGTTTACTTCTTCTTTTACTTCACTATCTTCTGTTTCTGCTTTTGGTTCATCGACTGTTTCACTGTTTTGTGCTTGCCCAATAAAACCCATAACCTGACTTTTAATCATCTCATATAATTCCACAAAATTTGTATCATAAGAAAGAATTTCTTTTGCCTTATTAATAAAATCACTTGAAAAAACATACTGATTGTGTTGTACACTATATACAATTAAATAGATTACTACACAAATGAGTATTTGCAAAAGCATTTTCTTCAATAGTTTAAAATCTTTTTTATCATTCACCGTTACTTTGGTAATTGGTCGGATCTCCCCTTGCTTTCTTCTCTCATAAATTTCCTCAGCTCGTCTTATCTTTTCTTCTACACTCATTACTCTTTCCATAAAAAACACCTCTTCCTTTGTTTTATCACACATACTTAAACATATGTTAAAGAAAGAGGTTTTATTACTTATTTGGTAATTAGTAATAATGCCTGTATCAGCATAATGAAACTTGAGACAAATGCATATTTTTTTAATTGTCTATATCTTTTATTGACTTTATTCATCTTATCTCGCTTTTGTTCTTGATTATTTTCTAATTTAGTAATATAGTTAATGATTAACATTTCTGCTTCTTTTAAAACATAATCTTTTTCCTTTCCTACAATTTCTCTTTTTTCTATTTTATTCTTTTTATCTATCTTTTCTAATTTTTTTACTTTTTTACTGGATTTTAAAATAACAATGGCTTCTTCTACTAAATTAGATGGCAAATTTTTTAGCACTAACATATTCTTCATATTACTTGTTTCCATATGTACCTCCTATATTTTCATTTTTTCCATTTTTTTCAAGGTTATACATAAATTTTTCTTTTATTTATCTATATTGTTCGCTCATGATATAGCCATCATACACTACTTTTATATACTCGAAAAAAAATATCTAAGTAATAAATCATTATATAAATTTTTTCAAAAAACCTATTGTCATGTTACCTAAAAAAATAAACTTTCATTTTTTACCGATTAACATTGTGAAACATTAACCAATAAATTTTGAAAGTTTATCTATTGTCTTATTACTTTTTTATTACTTTACTAAATACTGATTTTTAACTTTTTGTATGACTAAGTCTATGTAGTTTAAGTTTTACGCACTCTTTAATTCTAAGCGTAATTTATCAGCAATCATAGCAATAAATTCTGAATTCGTTGGCTTGCCTTTGGCTGCTGAAATGGTATAGCCAAAGATATTTTCCACTGCTTCTTGTTCTGTTTTGCCCTAATCATTGCTATTTCTTAAATTTCGCAAGCTAATTTTATGTAAAAAATCAAACCCAATGAATTTTTTTTATTCGCTAACACTTAGTAGGTTTTTATCTATTTTATTTATAGGCTTATTTTATTTCATATTTTACCAAAAGTCAATACCAATAAATGCTATCTTGTCCAAAAACTTTTTAAAAGTATTGTTTTTTTTATAATATCATTATATACTATTTCTAATTCCACAATGGAAGGAGGTGGAATTATGGATAATAACCAACTTATAGCCCTTTTAGTAATGCTAGTAATAGTATTATGCAAAGGCAATTACGACAAAGGCTAGTACGTAAGTACATAGCAAAAGAAAAACCAGAGTTTTGCATAGTTACTCTGGTTTTTTTATGGTGTCCTTACGAACAATCTCCAACTTATAGCTGTTATTACGACTTTCACAGCTGTTATATATATATTACTACATTTCCCCTAAAATGTCAAATAATTTTTGACCCTTTTTGTGGCACTGGTAAGTTGGCACGAGAACCATAAAATCAAGGAAAATTAATTATTTGGACTTTTGGGCAAAAAAAAATAAGCAATAGATTTGTTCTATTGCTTTTTATTATTATTTTACACCCTTCCAATAATTATGCTTTTTATAGAAGAATCCGCTTCCTATTGCTATTAAAATTATTGTAAGTATTATTTCATATTTTAGTCCAGCTTTTGGCAATATTGTGCTTGCTGTTGTTGGGTCTTGCTTTTGTTCTTCTGTTGTTTGTTTTTGTTGACTTGGTTGTTTCTCTTGGCTTTGTTTTTGTTGTTCACTTGATTGTTGCCCTTGACTTTGTTGTCCTTCTCCATTTGTTACTACGTATTTTATATTGTTTTTTTGGCAAAATTGCATTGCATAAGAATTATTTTCTACATAAAATGTAACATTAGTATTTTTTAATACCCACTCATCTTCTATTGATAATTCACTTTGTATTTCTGTTACACTACTTGGAATATGTATTTCTTTTAAATTATTACAATCATTAAAATTGCTTAAATTAATTTTCTTTACACCATTAGAATAGACTATACTTTCCAATTTTATACACCCAAAAAATACAAACTCTTTTACTACATTACAAGGTATTTCAACTTGTTTTAAGCTTTTACAATCTCTAAAAGCACTTATTCCTATTGAAATTAAATTATCTGGCAATTTAATTTCTGTTATATTTTCACAACCCTCAAAAGCAGAATTTTCTATATATTGTATTGTATTTGGGAGATTTATACTTATTATATCATTTCTTTTGTAAAAGGCACCTTCTCCAATCGTTGTAACATTTTTCCCTTCAATTGTACTTGGTATATTTACTGTTGTTATTTCTTGTTTTACACCAGTAATAGTTATTTCATTTCCTACTACTTTATAGTTTAAATTATTAGTAGTATTGCTATTATTTGCATTTCCTTCCATTGTACCATTCATTTGTATATTATTTTCCGTTCTATTTGCTAGTGCATTGGTATTTGTATTGCTCGTGGTATTAGTATTTGGTGTATTATTTGATGTACCCAATGTCAATTGATTAAACTCATTATTTGCATAAGTAATATTGCATAACATCACACATACTACAAATATTATTACAAAAACAACCCTTAATTTTTTCATTTATTTATCCACCTTTCAACTCTATATGTCGAATTATATCACAACAAATTTTATTTGTACACACTTTTGTGTACTTATTTTTAATTATTTTTTATGTACAATATGTAATAGGTGATTTTATGGGAAAATTAAGAATTGAAAAGTCTTCTAAAAGCAATGATACTGTAACGAGAACCATTCGCATAAATGGAGGAACATTTGACAGAATAAACGAGTTAGCTGAAAAAAACGACCTTAGTTTTAATAGTGTCGTAAATCAAATTATTGAATATGGTTTGAATAACTTAGAAGATTAGCAAAAGTAGGGAATATAACCCTACTTTTTGCACTTTGTTAATAATTTATATAGTCATAATCTTGTATAAGTTCATAGTTTTGTATCATTCTATCGTCTTCGTTTTCGTCAAAACATTCCTCACAATATCCATTATAGATATATTCTTCATTTTCTAACTCTCTGCTACAATATTTACAATAATGTTTTCTGTGCATAAATTCCTCCATAATTATTATTTTACTAACTTATTTTAGGCATAATTCCCCTAGAGGGGCTTATATAATAATCTAATTAATATCATAATTAATAACAATATTATTAATTACATTATTATATTGCCGTTAGTTTTTTACAATTCCCCGCCCATTGCTTACGTTGACGTGTTTTCTTATACACGAGGGACAACTTGCAACATTTGTACAAGACGAAACTAATGAAAAAGAGTTTGTAATTAAATACAGCATACCGCCCTCTTCCTTGCCATAGTGTCTCCCTATGGTCGATATACACCTTTTCCAAGTAACGTATAAGTCCTAATAAAACAGTTGGCACGCAAAGGATAAAATCCCACTATCTTCGTGCCTTTCTCTGCTATTCTTTGACCTTATTTTCTTTTATATTCTTTATTTTTTCTTCCTTTTCTTTATTTTTATGCCTAAATATATTACTATTTTAAATTATTATTACTTTAAATTATTATTACTTTAAATTATTATTACTTTAAATTATCATTACTTTAAATTATTATTACTTTAAATTATCATTATTTTAAATAGAATTTATTTCCCTTTTTCTAGTCATGTATCCTTTGCTTTTAATAATTCTATTTTTTGTGTTCACTAACTGCGTTTTCCAGAACATAGTTATTTTATATAAAATTTCCGCTTCTTTTCCCAAAACTATGCCCCTATTTCTTCCAAAAATAAAAATCATCTTTAGTAGGTATTTTATCAATTTGATTATTCATCATTGCTATTTTTATATATATACTTTCTATTTTTTTATTTAGCCTTTCTTGATTTCTTAATATTTCTAATAATAAATTTCTTTCTTCCATATTGCTTTGTAATGGTACTTTTATATTCATTGTTCTAGAAACACTATCTTGTATAATGTCTTGGATTTGTTTATCTAATGATTTCATTTTACGCATAACCCTCTGTGTTCTATTTTTCTTAATTGTTCTTTTACTTGTTCTATATAATTTTCTATATAACACAATGCTTGTAATTGTTTGGGTTTTGATAGGTTATATGTTCCATTGACAAACATATAAATTGTAGTTGGGGTCAATTCAATCGCTCTTGCTAGTTGGGAATAATTTAAACCATATTTTTTACATTCTTTTATTCTCTCTATTACTTTTTCTTTTTCTAAATTCATTTTTCTTCTCCTATAAAATGTTACAAGTTCTTAACTTGCTCATAACTAATGTATCAATAATATATAGATACTATATAAAAAAATTCTTAAATATTTCACTTTTGGCGATTTCACTTATTTATTTTTCTATCCTAATTATATTTCAATTTGTACTAGATTTCAAACATTTATTTTTTGTTGGCACGCTAGCAAACCGTTTATATTTCCCCTTTTCATTATAAAAGACTACCAACTAAAATTCAAATATTTGAGTTCTTCCGCACCCCAAGTTATAATAAAATTACATTGATTACAAATTATTTCTTTCTCATCTCCGCTTCTATTAGTAAATTACTAGTCAATATTTTACCTTTAGAATGTATTACTCTATTTTAGAGTGTGTTGCTCTGCTAATAGAGTTATTTCCTCTGTTGTCAAAGCTTTATTAGAGTAGGGTTTTACCGTTTTTTCTTTTTCCACTAGAGTTGTTTGTTCTATTTTAGAGGTTTTCACTCTGTAATAGTGTGTTTTCTTCTTGATTTTAGAGTTATTAACTCTTACTTAGAGTTTATAATTCTATAATACTGCGGTTTTTTGTCTTTTTTGTTACTATTATGTCATAATTTGTAAAAAGAAAGGATTTGATACTATGAAAATTGTTCTTGATACTGCAACTAAACAAGCAGTTTGCCCACCTGAATTTTTTGAAAACATAAGGAAAATCAATGATGCTGCCGAACTTACTGAAAGTTCTAAAAATTTAACTAGCGAAGATTACTTGCAAAAAATAATTGATGAATGTTCAAAGGTCATTGTCAACAAAAATGATGTAACCAAGAGAAGAGGCTCAAAAAAAAAGCAGAAATGAAAAACAAACTTGGCACTTTAGTCTTGGAACCTATTGAAAATAATTAATTGGCTCTATACTAATATTTTAAACATAGATAGGTTACATGCCTATCTTTATTTTATAGCAAAGGAACGTTGTTTTATGAATTGTAGTGATATTATTAAAAGTTTAAGGGTTCAAAAATTCTATACCCAACAATATGTTGCTGATTTACTAAACATATGTCAAAAAACGTATAGTGATTATGAATTGGGTTATACTAGAATACCCATTGAAAGTCTAATTATATTGGCTAAATTCTATGATGTAGATATGAATTATATAACTGGAGCTAGTAACATTTGTAACACTTACCCTAAAAAATAATTACCTTTATAGTATTCCAGTAATTAGCATAAGTAAAAGACTAGAAAAAAGCCCTTATAAACTTTCCTAGTCTTTTTAATTGCTTACCTATTACTTAAATAGTTAGCACGAAAAGTCAAATATTTAAAAAATTGAATATCCAATTTTTCGCACGCTTTTTACGTGTTCCTTTACGAGAAAAGGAAAGAAAATAAAACATAGTCAAATTACTTGAAATTTCCTAGCTCTCGCACTTGCTTTTTTCTCTCCCTATTTCTCAATTCTTATATCAATTCCGTTGTCTAAATAAATTACAAGCATTGAATTGTTCTCGTTTATTTCTATTCTATACACTGAACTTATATCAATATTTATATTAGCAATTTTGTCTTTTATCTTTAACATGCCATTTTGTATATTATAGTTACATTCGGCATTTTCCATTTTTATTTTTTCTTTTACAATCCCCTCTAATTTAAGTATAACATCTTTATTACTGAACTTTTGTACATATCCTTCTAATTCATTTTCAAAGACCTTCTTCATAGCTTTTCCACCTTTCTTGATTTCTAATATATTTCTATTTTAACATATCGTTTATTGTCCAACTATATTTCGTCTTTTCCGCTTCTTCACCTATTCTTTATATTTACCAATTTTTCTATGCTCTTTTTAAATTTGCTAATGGCGAATATCTTTGATATTTTGTTCTTATGTCGTCACTATCTAAATCAAGATATGCCCTTTCTGTTACTGTTACACTTGAATGTCCTAAAATTTTAGATAATGTGTATATATCTCCCCCACTCATTAAGAACCTTTTAGCAAAATTATTGCGTAACAAGTGAAGGTGTATATTCTTTAGACCAATTCTTTCTCCATATTTCCTAAAATTTGTTTCATAGTTGCTAATATCCAATTTCTTACCTTTGTGTGTGCAAAAGATATATTCGGACTGTCTGTATCTGTCCTTGTATTGTAGCCAACGTTTTAATTCCTTTAGCATTTCTGCCGAAAAAAACACATATCTATCCTTTTTTCCTTTTGTGTTTTCTGCTGGTAGCAATATACTTCTTTTTATAAAGTCTATGTCAGTTTCTTTTATTAATAGTGTTTCGCCAATTCTCATACCAGTGTCAAAAATCAACTGTGCTACTGTGTAATCTCTGTATTCGTGAAACTTTGATAAATCAAAATTTTTCAATAATTTATTCATATCATTGTCATTCATATACCCAAGTGCTTTTCTTGTATTTTTTATTTCTTTTACTCTTTTTACTGGATTGTTGTTGATATATCTATTGTCATACATATAATTAAAAAATACTTTGATATTTCTTATATAATTATTTATAGTAGTTTTACTAATTTCTTGTTTGTAATCTTTCCTATTTTGTGGAAAATTACTTTTTACACTGCTTTGATTTGCTACTACTGTATACTTTCCTCTTTCTTGCAAATACTTAATATATTCCCTTATATGTATCTCTTTTACCTCTCCTACCTCCTTTATCTTGAATATGTCTTTTAAATACTGTGCGAATAATCTTAGTGTTTGTTCATAACTTGCTAATGTCTTTTTAGCTAAATTCTTGACCTCACAAAAATTCATAAAATCGTCTACATCATAATCAATTTGTTCCATAAAAATAAACCTTCCCTTCTACTAGATTAATATTTATAAATAAAATAAATACTAACCCAATAAATGAAAAAGTTTATAGGTTTGCGTTGAAACTATTGATAGGTTTCTTTGCGAATTTTTCACTTAAAATACAAAGGTTTTCTCAACCTTAGTAGGTTTGCTTCCTTTTTTGCAAGTCTTGCATTCCGCTTCTTGCAACATTCTTACCAATTCTATGCTGATTTCAATTCCAATCTTAGCTTATCAGCTATCATAGCAATAAACTCGCTATTTGTAGGCTTGCCTTTAGCAGCTGAAATAGTATAACCAAAAATATTTTCTACGGCTTCTTGCTGACCACGTCCCCAAGCCACTTCTATTGCGTGACGAATCGCACGTTCTACTCTACTTGGTGTAGTATTATACTTTAAGGCAATTTTAGGATATAAACTCTTTGTAATCTGATTAATGACATCAATATCATTTACTACCATCATAATTGCTTCTCTTAAATATTGATACCCTTTAATATGTGCTGGTACACCCACTTCATGAATAATATTGGTTACCAAAGCCTCTAAGTTTTCCTCTTTTTTAGCTTCTTTTTCTGGTAAATCAATAAATTTCTGTCTTGGCTCTCTAGCCATAAAATTAACCCCTGTTTGATTTGGTTTAAAAAACTTAACTTCTCGAATTCTTTTTATTAATATTTCAATATCAAATGGCTTTACTATGTAATAATCAGCACCTGCTATAATGGCTTTTTGCGTAATCTTATCTTGCCCAACTGCTGATAGCATAATACAAATTGGTTTTTTATGTATATCTAATAAATTTATCTTTTCTAATACCCCCAATCCATCTAAATGTGGCATAATGACATCTAATAGAACAATATCGGGCATAGTGTTAGATATCATATCTACGGCTTCATTTCCATCTTTAGCAATAGCAATTACCTCCATATCTTCCTGATTGTTAATATACGTTGCTAATGTATGGCTAAAATCTTGATTATCATCAGCAATTAAAATACTAAGTTTTTCTTTCATTTTTCCCTCCTAAACTTTTGTAAATTATCATTTCTTTTTACAATTCTTATTATAATCACTTATTCGAGGAAAATCAATACTTACTGGAAATTTCTTCCATAATCCTTTACGAAGATACATTTTTCATATACTTTTTATTATATTTTTTTTATTTTCTTGCCTTATCTGTTTTAAAATGACCATTTTTGTTTCAAAATCTTCCAATAACTGTTGTTTTTTCTCCTCTTCTAACTCTATTTTACAAACAACATACTCACTAAATTCTACATTTGTTATAAAAATATTATGATTTTTGCAATAATATTTAAAAGGTTCAAATTCACTATATTCTACGGTAATAAGCATTTCTATCCCTTCACACTTTTCAATCTTATCACATACTTGAATTGCTTTTAATAAACTATCAGAATAAGCACGAACCAATCCTCCTGTTCCTAACAAAATTCCTCCAAAATATCGGGTAACAATAACCATTATATTAGCTAAATCATTCTTTTTAAGAATACTTAACATAGGTGCTCCTGCTGTTCCAGAAGGCTCTCCATCATCACTTGATTTTTCCAACACTTGGCTATTATCTATAATACGATATGCAAAACAATTATGTCTTGCATCATGGTACTGTTTCTTCATTTCTCTTATTATTTTCTCAGCTTCTTCCACAGAATCTACTGGCATTAGATGCGTAATAAACTTCGACTTTTGCTCAACAATCTCTACTTGAACTTTTTGTTTAATTGTCTTAAAATCCATGATTTCTCCTTCTTATAAAACCAAAATAAAATTATCTTTACTTTTCCTTTAATAAACCAGCTGTATATCCTGTTGAATAGGCAATTTGCAAATTAAACCCACCAGTATAACTATCCACATCAATTAACTCGCCAGCAAAATATAAACCACCAATTTTTTTGGACTGCATTGTTGCGGGATTGATTTCTTTAATATTTATCCCTCCACTAGTAACAATAGCCTCATCAATGGTTCTAAAATCCTTTATACAAATCACAAAATTCTTTAATAATTTTGTTAATTTTTTTCTTTCTTCTCTTTTTATCTCATGAATCGGTTTGTTGGCATCTATCCCACTTTTATCTACCATAATTGGTATCATTTTTTGTGGTAATAATTTATCTAAACTATTTTTAAATTGCTTATTTTTTATTATTTCAAAATCTCTTAAAATCCTTTCTTCTAACTTCTCCTCGGATAAAGCTGGTTTAAAATCAATACTTAGACTAATCTTTCGATTTCTTAACTTTTGCTCAATCTGCTTATATCTAACCAAATGTGCAGATGCACTCAAAATAATAGGTCCTGAAACACCAAAATGTGTAAATAACATTTCTCCAAAATCTTTATATATTTCCCTTCCTGTTTCCTCATCAAGGAAAGTAACCTTAACATTTTTTAAACTTAATCCCTGTAATTGCTTACTCATCTCGCTTTCATAACAAACCAAAGGAACTAATGAAGGTTTGATTTCTGTAACAGTATGTCCTAGTAACTTTGCCATTTTATACCCATCTCCAGTCGAACCAGTCAAAGGATAACTTTTTCCTCCTGTTGCTAATATGATTTTATTGGCATCTATTGTTCCTCGATTCGTTCTTACCCCTATAACGACCTTATCCTCACCTTCTGTTTTTACTAATATTTGCTTAACTTCTGTATCACATCTTACCTCTACTTTTAATTCATTTAATTTTTTCGTAAAACATTGCAAAACGTCCTTAGATCTATCTGTTACAGGAAATATTCTATTACCTCTTTCCTCTTTTACTTCCAACCCCTGTTCTTTTAAAAATTGTAGAATGTCTTGATTCGTATAATTCTGATAACAACTGTACAAAAACCTACCATTTCCAGGGGTATTTTTGATAAATTCAGCCATATCTAAAGAAGATGTAATATTACATCTTCCTTTTCCTGTAATTAATAATTTTCTACCCAAGGATCTCATTTTTTCCAATAAAATCACTTGATGCCCTTTTTGTTTAGCCGTAATTGCTGCCATCATTCCAGCTGGTCCACCGCCAATTACTATTACTTTCATTTATTTCTCTTCCTTCTTTTTTGTTGATGTCTTATTATTAGTTGTTTTTTTATTGGTCTTTTTTGTTGGTGTTTTTGTTGTACCTTTAGTTGATGTCTTAGTTGTAGTTGATTTTTTGGTGGTTGATTTTCTTGTTGTCTTTTTGGTTGTAGTCTTCGTTTTTGGTTCTTTTACTTCTTTCACCATATCTTCTTTTTCGTGTTTTGGTTCATCACCATTTAAATAGCCAATATCATTTGCTTTTGCTTCTCTTATATATTGATCTAATGGATCATTTTCATCTTCTTCATCAAAGAAAAACTGTACATCTTTTTGTTCCTCTTCTTTTTGTTCTTCTTCGTTTTCCTCTTCATATTCATCATCTTCTTGCTCTACTTCAAAATTTTCATCTTCTTCATCAAGAAAAAGTAATGAATCATCATCATCATCGTCTTCTTCTTCCTCTTGTGTTCCATCAAATAAAAACTGAATGTCCGACTTCTCATTCTCTCTATCTACTTCATCATCTTGAAAACGATTCTCTCCTTCTTCATCTGTCTGTCTTAATGTATTTTTATATTCTTCTCTACTCTTTTCAGCTATCTTATTCTTATTTTTCATGTCTTTTTTAGCCATTTTCATCGCTTCTCTCTTTTGCTTTTGTATTCGCTTATATTCCTTCCTTTGTGCTCTCCCTCCAAAAATCAAGATAGCCGCAATGAGTACAATTAAACTCAACAAGATACTAACTACTACCATTTCTCTTTTCTCCCTTCTTTTTTCATCTGTTCGATTGCTTTTAATATACCCAATTTTCCATATTCATATGTAAGTCCTCCCTGCATATAGGCAATGTATGGTTCTCGAATTGGTCCATCACAACTAAGTTCTATGGTTGAACCTTGTGTAAAAGTTCCTGCCGCCATGATAACTTTATCCTCATAACCTCCCATATTACCAGGATACGGAATAACATCTGAGTCAATCGGTGAACCCATCTGTATTCCTTGACAAAATTTGACTAATTTTTCTTCTGAACCTAAGTGAATAGTTTGTACAATATCTGCTCTTACTTCATCAAATTTTGGTTCTACTTCATAACCCAATTCCTCTAATATTTTACTAGCAAAAATAGCTGTTTTTAAACTATTCGCTACAACACTAGGAGCAAAAAATAGTCCTTTTATGAATAATGTATTTTGATTTAACGATGGACCTATCTCTTTTCCTATTCCTGGCGAAGTCAATCGCTCTGCACATAACTGAATCCATTCTTTCTTTCCAACAATATAGGCACCTGATGTTGCAATACCTGCTCCTAAATTTTTCATCAAAGAACCCACAGCTATATCTGCACCCACTTCGATCGGTTCTCTGTCTTGAACAAACTCTCCATAACAATTATCTACCATGATGATTACCTCTTGATCTACTTCTCTAATTGCCTGAATAACCTTTTCTATTTTTTCTATGGTTAGACTCTTTCTTGTAGAATATCCTCTGGATCGTTGAATTTCAATTAACTTTATCTTTTTCCTTTTTAATGCTTCTTGAATTTTAGGAATATTAAATTCATTATTCACTAAATTAATTTGTTCATAATGAATCTGATAGGCTTTCAATGAACTCTGACTGTTTTCTTTTCCTATACCAATTACTGTTTGCAATGTATCATACGGTTCCCCAGTTATACTAAGCATCGTATCTCCTGGTCTCAATAAAGCAAATAGTGTAACAGCTAACGCATGTGTTCCAGATATCAATTGTGCTCTTACTAAACTATCTTCTGCCTTAAATAGGTAACTATATATCTCTTCTATTTTATTTCTTCCTGGCTCATCAATCCCATATCCTGTTGAAGAAATCAAGTGTGATTCCTGTAACTTGCATTTCTGGAATGCCTCTAAAACTTTTTTACTATTTATTTCACTTATTTTATCTATTTTTTCTATAATAGGTTTTATTTCTCGTTCGACTTGGCTAACTATTTGAACTAAATCTTGTTTCATTAAATTTCCCTCTTTTTACCTTTGTATTGATATTTTACTATACTTTATTTTATTTTGCAATACCATTTTCCTTTTAAGTTGATAACCATAATAAAAGATTGCCAAAGTTTTTCAATGGCAATCTTTATGACTATAATACAAATTTCTTAATAAGAATAACTCCTCCTGCAATGGTAATCAATATCACAAATCCTAATGAAAAGTATATTCTGACTTGACCAGTAGTAAGCGATAACATAACGGGAGCATCATCTATATCATCTTCTTTTGGTTTTCTATTATCTGGTGTTGAATCTCTATCTGGTGCACCAAATTCATTATCATCTTCCGAAATTTCCGCTGTATTGGTTTTAACTCCCATATTATTTTCATGGTTATTCCAGGTTAATAAAACTTCTACATCGGCATATTCTCCTGGTTTTAATAATCTATTTTCTAATAATCTAGTAGAAATAACATTATTTCCTTCATCTACCCATCCAGGATTATCTGCTGCTACAAATCTTAAGCCTTCTGGTACATAATCAGTGATTTCCTTAGCATATCCTTCAATATCACCTTCATTAATCACACGAATAGAATATCTAAATTTAACTGTGACTTGATTTAATTTCTTTCTATTCAATTCTACTTTTACAACTGGCTCTGGGTCATCATATGGTTGATGTCCTGTTTGTGTAACCGTTTCTTTTCCATTTTCAATTACAATAGCTTGTGTTACCCATTTTCTCAATGCTAAGTCAAAATAATTTAATTTGATATATTCTTTATCTTGGTCATCTTCTCCTTCGTTCCATTCACCTGGTATAGAGTCATCATCATCTACTTCATCTCCATTTTCATCCGTATCTTTTGCTATTTGTGCTGAATTTACAATGATTTTATCGGATGTATTTGGTTCTACTACCTTAAAAGCTACTTTTACATCTTTATAATCAGGATTAACATTAGATAGTTCTTCTTCTGGACGAAAGGCTTTTAATAAGTTTGGATTTTCTTGTGACTCACTATTGTCTATTCTTGCTTCTCCTTGTTCTTTTGATAAATAGTCAGTAACAATTACCTCTGCTTCTTCCCTATTGGTTGTTTCTACATAAGTTTTACCATCTTGTACAATGGTATCTCCTTGTATTTGTGTATTACTTTCTTCTTCTTTTAACTTTCTGTACATTTTCCAGCGATAAGTCGTATTGGTTTCATTATCTGGTAGATACATTAAACCAACTGGAATATCATCTAATACTTGTGCTGCATATCCATCTCTTTGTCCTTCATTATACACTCTAATGGTATAAATAACCGTATTTCCATTAGCTACATCAACTGGTTCTTTCGAATGTTCATAAGCTATTTGTTGATTTTCTTTATCATATTTTACTTCAGGTATACGTGTATTAACTGGTTTATTCTCTACTTGTGTAATAAATTTTCTAAGTGCTAAGTCAAATGATTGTAAAATGATATAATCATGATCTTCATCATCTTCATGATTTGGATGTTCTTTCCAGTCCTTTGGATTAGAATCTCTATCCTCTACTGGATTCCCATTTTTATCACAATCTTCTGTTATAGCTGCTTCATTCTTAATGGCTTCCCCTGTTGCATTCTCTGCTACTACTTTAAGTTTTACTGCTACTTCTTTGTAATCAAGATCTTCCTTCGTTTTTGTTCCATCATTTTTACCAAATGCCTTGATTAAATTTTCTGTATAAGCTATTTTACTATCTGTTGTATCACCACGATACATGCCTAAATATTCTGTCTTTATTTCGGTAACTTTATGATTTTCGTCTTGCTTTGCTATCCCCCATAAATAATCTTGGTTAAATTTAATCGCTTCTTTTTCTTGTGTGGTTAAGGTCGTATCTGCTTGTAATTCTGAACCTTGTTTCTCAGACCATAAAAATTGTAAACCTTCTGGAATATCTTCTGTTATTTCTTGTGCATAACCATCAATTGTTCCCTCATTATAAATTCTAAAAGTATAGGTAACAATATCACCTTTCTTAACAGCAACAGGTGTTTTATTTAGTTGATAATCTGCTGTTGTTTCCGCCATATTACCATTTGCCTCTACTCGATTTAATTGATCTACCTTGATATCTTCAATTCTTTCTGGAACATTCTGATTATTCACTGCTGTAATACGTTTAATTAATTTTAAGTCAAATGGTTCTGGTAATAAACACAATTTTTCAAAATCATCATCATCTTGCTTTCCTTTATAATGATATTCAGAATCTGTTAAGTCTTTTTTATTATTATCAAAGCCTATATAATCTGACATGTTATCTTTGTTTACTGTTGGTATAGTTCCTGGCTCTGAATCTCTATCTAATCCTTTTTGCTGAATAATCACTGTACCATCACTGTCTATTTCTTCAGAAATCCATGCTACATTAGTCAAAATTTTACTATTTGTCGTATCTGGTTGAGCTGTTACGACACATTCAATTTCTATTGTTTCTGATGCAGGACTCTGCTCTCCTGCATACTCTTTTAGATTAGTTGTATTATTTTCTTTTCTAACTAAAGTCAAAGTATTATCTGTCTTTTCGTCATAAGAACCTAAGACAAAATTACCACTAATTACCTGTTCAAATTTTAATCCAGTTGGTAACTGATCCACTATTTTTGTAGCACGTCCCGCTTTTTTCCCTTCATTATAAATGGTTATTTCATAAGTAATACGGCTTCCATTCTCTACCATAACAGGATTTTTCTTATGGTTATATGTTGCTGTTGTTTCTGTTCCATTTTTTAACGAATCAACATTAATCTTTGGACGTCTTACATCATTTCCTTTTAATTCTTCCCCATTTATTTTAGTAATATATTTTCTTAATGCTAAGTCAAATGGCTCTGGTAATGAATTGACTGTTAATTGTTTAGTAATTGGCTTTTTACTTCTATGTACTTCAACTAGCGGTTGCTCTGAACTATTACTTGATGAAGCCCCTAATGTCATACTTGTATCATTATACTTAGTAGAAATATCCACTGTTACTGAATCGATTTTATCTTTTGGCAGTACAACATAAAAATTTTTATCCACAAAATCCCTTACTTCATTTCCTGTTTCATCAATGAATGTAGGATTTTGAATTTCTGTTCCCTTACTTTTTACAATAATACTAATTTCATCATATGGAATCTCATTCTGTTTTGTTATTTTTATCGGACCAACCTTATATTGATCATGATTTAACTCTTCTATTGTCAACGTTCCTTCTTCTATTTTTAGCGGTTCTCCTAACATGGTTGCAGAATTAGCATATTCATCTGCTCTTTCCATTGCCTGATTAATCAAATAATGATAGAGAATATCTGCTTGATAATATCTAATAGTTTCTGCATTAGGTGAACTTCCCCCTACATTTCCTAAATTGGTATATGTATTGCCATCTGTAGTGTATTGAAGCCATGAATTTTTTTCTAGTTGATTATAGGATGCCTCATCACTATTCGTAAAATACCATAAAGCTGTTTGCTGAACAGCACTAATATCGTTATTGGTTAACGCTTTTTCTGTCAATCCAAAATCAGCTAAAGTATGACCTTTAAGATCTCCCATAAGAAAATCTTGTTTCGTTACTCCTTCTGGTAAAGTAAAGGCTTCTGCTATCAAATTAATCTGAGCATTATACTCACTTAATGTAAGACCAAATTTTATGACTTCATAAAGCAATTCTTTCTTCTCTATTTCTGTAGATTCTTTTGGCAAATATAACCTATCTAAAATAGCTAAAACGGCATTATATCGATTTACTGTCTTCCCATTTATCGTAATATTTTCTTCTACTAAGTTTTTCAATATCTCATTTTGTTTTTTTATGTCTTCCCTTTGTGTTTTCATATCAAAAAAAACATCATAAGGTTGACTTTTTACTTGATTACTTCCTGCAAGATCAGTAAAACCAACTCCTGATCGTAAACAATAAATATCGTAATCTTTATATCCACTATCTATTGTATTACCATTATATTTGACAATATTCCATATATTAATTGGCGGATTTCCCACTATAGCATATCCTATATATGGAGTTGAATCTTCCATTAGCGGAATAATCCCCATATTTACAGTCTGTCCCTTTACAAAGGCTCTATCTTCTGTTTCTGCATATACTGTTACTTGTGTTAAGGTAAATACAAAAAATAGCAAAATAGCCATTATTCCCAATAATACTTTTTTCACGTTCATGTGTTTCTCTCCTTTTTTAATCCTCTTATTATTAATTTTACACCTTTTTTTATTTTAGTCAATAGGATTTTCTCGTGTTCTAATTATTCCTATTTTTGTTTATTTTTTCCCACTACGGATACTTGTTTTATCCACTAGTCGAAAAAAAACATCCTTACATTACAATTATATTACATTTTGTAAACAAAATCAACATTTTACGTAAATTAATTTTCTTGTCTGTTTCGTCCGTAAGCATTTCTAATTTTCTTTTTTATCATTCATTAGATAGCATTTAAACTCATAATTTTAATTGTTAATCCATATATTTTTATAGGTGATAAAATTATGGTTCAAAAAAATAAATTAATCAAAACTTTTTTTCTGTTTTTTTGTATATTAATTCTTTTTACTTCTTATCCCATCTATAGTGATGATTTAGAACAAGAAGAAGTCAAAAATATCTTTTCAGAAATACAAAATGAAATAGCAGAAGCTTCTAGTTCTACTACAAATTCTACATTAAATTTAAACTCCCGCTCTTGTGTTGTCATAGACCGTTTAAGTAAAACGATATTATATGGAAAAAACGAAAAAAAGAAAGTTAAAATGGCCTCCACCACAAAAATCATGACTGCTATTGTTGTTCTGGAAAACTCTTCTTTAGATAAAACAGTAGAAGTGTCAAAAAAAGCTGCTGGTACAGGTGGCTCACGTCTAGGACTAAAAACTGGTGACAAAATTAGCATTCGAGATCTAATGTATGGTTTAATGTTATGTTCTGGTAATGATGCTGCTGTTTGTTTAGCAGAACATGTAGGTGGAAGTATAGAAGGTTTTTCCGAATTAATGAATACAAAAGCTCAAACTTTGGGCTTATCTAATACACACTTCGAATCTCCTCATGGTTTAGATTCTGATCAACATTATACAACTGCCTATGAGTTAGCTCTTCTTTCAGATTATGCCCTAAAAAATACTACTTTTTTAAGTATTGTGGGAACCAAAAACTACACAGTTACCATTAATGGTCGACCTAAATCTTTGTCTAATACCAATGAATTACTTGGTAATCTAAATGGTGTCTATGGAATTAAAACAGGATTCACTAATGGTGCCAATCGTTGTTTAGTTACTGCTTGTAAAAGAGGAGAAATGGATATTATCTGTGTTGTATTAGGAGCAGATACCAAAAGTTTCAGAACAAAAGATAGCATTAAACTCATTGAATACAGTTTTAATCACTTTAACTACTTCAACCAAAAACAATGTATACAAGAAGCTCTAATGAATTGGAATAACAACCATACTAACTATTTTACTATCCAAAAAGGAACAACTAATCAATTAACTCTTAAAGTAGAGCCTGCCTTTGAATCTTCTCCTTTCATTCCTCTACCAAAAGAGTTAATACCTGACATAGAAACTTCCATTTCTGTTAATGGTAACTTAATAGCACCTATCCATAAGAATGATGTTATTGGGCAAATAACCTTATCATCTCAAGGAAAAGAAATTGTCAAATTTGATTTACTTTCTGATACCCATATTGCTAAAAATAATATAATTAACTATTTATCTTTATTTTTTAAAAATTATCCCAATCAATTAGAAAAAACAATAGAAAATATGCTATAAAAGAATTAATAGAGAACATTTACCTTAAAGTGGTAAATATTCTCTATTTTTATTGTATCTTCCGAACAAGAGATGCAATGATTAAATTACTTTGACGTTTTTATCATTGGCATATCTTACTTTGGTTAGTTTGCAAAAATTCTATAAAAATTTTCTGTGTAATGTGCTTTCCTATATAATAAAAAAGTGAGTGCCGATCATTTTTAACATCTAAAGATCCAACACTCTCATTTTTTCATTTATTTTACATTTTCTTTTATGTAATCAACAACATCTCCTACTGTCACTACTTTTTCTGCGTCACTATCAGGAATCTCTATATCAAATTCTTCTTCTAATGCCATAACTAATTCAACAATATCTAATGAATCAGCTCCTAAATCATCAATGAATGATGCTTCCATAGTTACTGCAGTATCTGCTACACCTAATTGTTCAACAATAATCCCTTTTACTTTTTCTAATACTTCTTCTGAACTCATACCTCCGAGTTCACCTCCTCTCAAGTTTTCATATGATTGATTTATACCTCTTTTATATTATATGTTTTTCTATTTGTCAAGTATATTCTTGAAATATTTTTATTTTATACTAGTAAGTCGAAAAAATTCTATTTTTCTACCTTTTTACTCTGTTTATCAAATGCTTCAATCATATGTTCCACTGCTTTATTTTTTACAAATTTCTCCGCTTGAATAATGGTATATTCAAATAGCAAAGCATCACTACTCCCATGTGCTTTTACCACTGGTTTATTCACCCCAAGAAATAATGCTCCCCCATAAGATTTATAATCCATTACTTTAGAAAATCGCTTAATCGCTGGCAATGCTGGTATAGAAAAAATCTTGGCTAATAAGTTTTTCGTAAAACTCTCTGTTAAACTTTTCTTCACAAATTTTCCTAACCCTTCTGTTGTCTTCAAAAATACATTTCCTGTAAATCCATCTGCTACAATGGCATCTATTTTACCTGAAAAAGCATCCCTTCCTTCCACATTTCCAACAAAATTGATATCCAATTCTACTGCTTTCTCCTTTAATAAACGATAACTCTCTCTCACCAATTCATTACCTTTAGTTTCTTCTGTTCCAATATTCAATAATCCTATTGCTGGATGTTCAATTCCATAAGTATTTTTTAAATAAATACTAGACATTTGTGCAAACTGTAATAAATTAATTGGTTTACAATTAGTATTTGAACCTGCATCAATTAAAAGTAATTGACTGTTATACGCTGGTAAAATTCCTGCTAATGCTGGTCTATCTATCCCCTTAATTCTTCCTACTAGCAAAGTAGCGCCTGTCAATAAAGCACCCGAGTTTCCAGCTGAAATAAACACATCCCCCTCTTCTGCTTTTAACATATTAAACCCTACAACCATAGAAGAATCCTTTTTATGTTTAATAGCCATAGTCGGTGTATCTTCCATCTCAATAGTCTGTGTTGCATTTCTAATCTTCAATCGTTCTGATATCTCTTCTATTTCCTTTCCATAAAACTCCTTTATCTTACCACGAATCAAATCCTCTTTTCCTACTAAAACAACCTCTGCCTCTACTTTAGAAATAGCATTAATCGCTCCTCTAATATTCGCATTTGGTGCATTATCGCCTCCCATAGCATCCAATATAATCTTCATTGTTCCTCCTTCTAAAACCTGTCTAATCTATTATATTTCTAATATCTATATTTTATTATTCTTTCTAAAAAAAAGCAAGTGCTTTCTATAAAAATTTACGACAAACTGGGCTAAACTGGGACAGGCACAACTTGACCATTGATGGTCAAGTTGTGCCTGTCCCAGTTTAGCCCTCAGCCATAAAAAAATGTCGTATAGAGACATTGCCTCTCATACGACATTGGGTGTTTTTTTCTTTTCTTTCATTATGCTAAGATATCAGCAACAACACCTGAACCTACTGTTCTACCACCTTCACGGATAGCAAATCTTAATCCTTTTTCAATAGCGATTGGTGTGATTAATTCAATTGTCATAGATACGTTATCTCCTGGCATAACCATTTCTGTTCCTGCTGCTAATTCGATAACTCCTGTAACGTCTGTTGTTCTGAAATAAAATTGTGGTCTATATCCATTGAAGAATGGTGTATGTCTTCCACCTTCTTCTTTTG
>CANOPF010000004.1 GCA_947568535.1 uncultured Clostridium sp.
ACAAATAGTGGAGCTGGTTTATTTGGTCTTGATTTTAACTCTGGGTGAAATTGTCCAGCAATAAAATAAGGATGTTCTGGTATTTCTACCATTTCTACCAATAATCCATCTGGTGAAGTTCCTGAAATTTTTAGTCCAGCTTCCTCTAACCTCTCTCTATAAGCATTATTATATTCAAAACGATGTCTATGTCTTTCCATTATTTCTTGTTTTCCATAAACTTTACTAGCTAATGTTCCTTCTTTTATCACACATGGATAAGCACCTAATCTCATTGTTCCACCTTTTTGATCAACACCTTTTTGCTCTTCCATAATATGAATCACTGGATTTTGTGTAGTCTCACTTAATTCTGCTGAATTAGCATCTATCAATCCTAATACATTTCTAGCAAATTCTACCACTGTCATTTGCATTCCTAAACAAATTCCTAAAAATGGAATTTGTTTTTCTCTTACATATTTTATGGTTTCTATTTTCCCTTCAATTCCTCTATTTCCAAATCCACCTGGTACAACCACTCCATCAATATCTTTTAACTTTTCAGCAACATTCTTTCTCGTAATTGATTCAGAATCAATTAAATGTATTTTTACTTTTACATGATTAGCAAAACCTGCATGATATAAACTTTCTATGACAGAAATATAAGAATCTTCTAATTTGACATATTTTCCAACAATAGCTACATTAACTATTTTATTTTCATCTATATTTCTAATATTTTCCACCATTATCTCCCATTTAGCATTATCTGGAACATAATTGTCTAATTTTAAATGATTACAAACCTCTCTTGCTAACCCCTCTTCTTCTAACATTAAAGGAACAGCATATAGACAATCTGCCGTCTTATTTTGTATTACACTCGTTTTTCTTACATTACAAAATAAAGATAGCTTTTCTCGAATACTATCAGGAATGTCTGTTTCTGTCCTACAAACTAATATGTTAGGCTTAATACCAAAACTTTGTAGTTCTTTTACTGAATGTTGTGTTGGTTTTGATTTTATTTCATTAGAACCAAATATATATGGTAACAAAGTAACATGAATATAAACAACATCTTCTGGATTTTTCTCTAAACCAACCTGACGAATAGCTTCAATAATCGATAATCCCTCTATATCTCCCACAGTTCCTCCAATTTCTGTTATTACAATGTCTGTATCCATATTTTCAAAACCATAGATTTTTTCTTTTATCTCTTGAGTAATATGAGGAATAACTTGCACTGTTTTCCCCAAATAATCTCCTCTTCTTTCTTTTTCGATTACACTTTGATAAATTTTACCCATTGTAACACTAGAATTTTTTGTTAAGTTCTCATTAATAAATCTTTCATAATGTCCTAAATCTAAATCTGTTTCTGCTCCATCATCTGTAACAAAAACCTCTCCATGTTCATAAGGATTCATCGTTCCTGGATCCACATTAATATAAGGATCAAATTTTTGAATAGTTACTTTATATCCTCTATTTTTTAATAATCTTCCTAATGAAGCCGCTGTAATTCCTTTTCCTAGCCCAGAAACAACTCCACCTGTTACAAAAATATACTTAGTATTCATATCTAACACCCCTATCAAAATAAAAAAAGATTAAAAAAATCCCTAAAAGTGGTTTTTTTTTAATCTATTATTAGTTTATCATTTATTTTTTCTTTTGACAAGTATTTTTGACAATTTTTTTATTTATGTTATACTATCATAAAATAGATAAGGAGGAATTTATTATGCCAACTGCTCATAATGAAGCAAAAATAGGAGAAATTACCAAGACAGTAATTATGCCAGGTGACCCATTGCGTGCACAATATATTGCTGAAAATTTTTTAGAAAATATTAAATTAGTCAATCAAGTAAGAGGAATGTATGCTTATACTGGAACTTATCAAGGAAAAAAGATAACCATTATGGCTTCTGGAATGGGAATGCCAAGTATGGGAATTTATAGTTATGAATTATTTAAATTTTATGATGTAGAAAATATCATTCGTATTGGCTCATGTGGTGCTTATCATCCCCAATTAAAGCTATTTGACATCGTCTTAGCTCATCAAGTTTATTGTGAAGGAAATTATGCTTTAACATTTAATCACGACAATTGCCATTTAGTTGAAGCAAGTCAATCTTTAAATCAACTCATTAAAGAAACTGCTCAAAACACTAACCGTTCTATTTATTGTGGTAACACTGTTTGTTTAGATGCCTTTGACCCTTATATGCCAAATTTTGATCAATTTTTAAAAAGATTACCTGATGACCTAAATCCTTATACTGGTGAGATGGAGGCTTTTTCTTTATTTTATAATGCTCACTATTTTCATAAAAAAGCAGCTTGTCTCATGACTGTTGTAGATGCTGGTACACAATCTGCTACTTCACAAGAAAGAGTATCTGCCTTAAATGATATGATTAAACTAGCCCTTGATTCTGCCTTAGGATTAAAAGATTAAATTCTTCTTCACTTTATAAAAAAGACATTAAAGAAACTTCTTCTCTAATGTCTTTTTCTTATTTTTTTATGGATAAAATTTTATATTTCATTACTCCTGCTGGTGCATTTACCTCTACTACATTGTTTTTCTTTGCACCTAATAAAGCACTCCCTAGAGGCGATTCATTAGATATCTTATTTTCTAATAGATTGACTTCTGTTGAACCAACAATCGTATATTCTACTTTTTCATCAAATTCCATATCTAACACTTTTACAATATTTCCAACTTGAACTGTTTCTGTATCAATATCTTTTTCATCTATAATTTTAGCATGTCTTATCTTATTTTCTAACTCTGCTATTTTTACTTCATTCTCTGCTTGGGCAGTTTTTGCTTCATCATATTCTGAATTTTCTGATAAATCACCAAATCCTAATGCTACTTTTATTCTATCTGCTATTTCAGCTCTTTTTTCTGTTCTTAAATAATTTAACTCTTTTTCCAAGTTATCATACCCTTCTTGTGTCAATATTACCTCTTTTTCTTCCATAGTACATTCTCCTTTCAAAAAATCATTTACTATCTTACGGCAAAAAATGAAATTTGTCAAGCAAATCTCATATTAAATCTTTTACTCCTTTTAAATAATCCACTCCTGAAAAAATGGTAGCCACAACTTGCACAATCATAACCATTGTTACGATTAAATTTAAAATAAATTCTCCTCCTTGTAGTCTCCCTGTAAAACATGTTCCAAAACTATACAAGTCAACAAAAGCTAAAATGATAGCCATCATTTGTGTTACTGTTTTTAATTTGCCCCATTGAGAAGCTGCAATGACTTTTCCACCTTTTTCCACAGCTATTAATCGATAACCAGATACTATAAATTCTCTTGCTAATACAATAATAGGTATCCATGCAGGTAATTTCCCCATCTCAACTAACATAATCATAGCTGCTAAAACCAGAATTTTATCTGCCAATGGGTCTAAAAACTTCCCAAATGTTGTTATCTGATTATTCTTTCTTGCCAGGTATCCATCTAATTTATCTGTTAATGATGCTATAATGAATACGAGTTCAATTAGCCAGTATTCTATTGGTATGCCAAAACACGTTTTTTCTATTCCTAAAAAAGGAATCATAACCATAATTGGTACTAATATAATTCTAAATATTGTTAATTTATTGGGTAAATTCATATTTTTATCCTTTCATTACTATTTTAACATTTCTATTGCTTTTTGCAATTGTGTATCATCTTTTTCTTCTATTACTAATGCGTTTTTTACAGTATCTGGTAATTCTACCATTTCATCTGGTTCAATTCCTATTTTATGAATTTCTGTTTTATTTGGCGTTAAATATTTTTCTGCTGTTATTTTTAATCCACTTCCATCTGCTAAGGTCAATACTTGTTGAATCACACCTTTTCCATATGTTTTATTTCCCACTATCTTGGCCTTACCTAAATCTTTTAACGCTCCTGCTAATATCTCTGATGAACTAGCTGTATTTTTATTGGTTAACACAACAATTGGCAATTGAATAAATGGTTGGTTTTCTGACTTCTTGACTTTTTCTTTGTTATGTTTGTCAACTTCATATAAAAGTACAGAATCTTTGTCTGCTATGTAGTCTGCAATCTTCAATGCTTCATCTACAATGCCTCCACCATTATTTCTTAAATCGATAATTAATGACTTAATCCCTTGCTGCTGTAATTCTTCATATTTAACTTTAAAGTCTTTTGCTGTTCCCTCATCAAATGAAGAAAATCCGATATATCCAATTTGTCCATTTAATATTTTTCCTTGTACTGGATTTACTTTTATGCTTTCTCTTTTTAAGGTAAAGGTCTTAGTTTCCTTTCCCCTTAGAAGATCAATTTTTACACTCGATCCTTCTTCTCCTTTTATTTTACTTGAGGCTATTGACATATCTTCTGCTGTATATTGTATATCATCAACAGCTATGATTAAATCTCCTGGCAAAATTCCTGCCTTTTCTGCTGGACTATTTTTAATTGGTGCTAAAACTTGAATTTTATTGACTTCTGTATTTTTTACCATATAAATACCAATCCCTACAAAATTCCCCATCGTATCTTCTAAATAATCTTTCATATCTTCTTTAGAAATATATTCTGTATAAGGATCTTCTAATCCTTCAATGTAACCTTTAATAGCCCCCTCTTTTAGTTTTTCTTCATCAATATCGCCTAAATAATATTGATCAATAATCGATTTATATCGATTTAATGTTGACGTAATATCCGAACTAGAAGTCAGCCATACCTTTTTATCCTTTGAAAAATACTGATACATCCCTATCGATGTACACAAAAAAGTAATAAATGCAACTAATACAACCAACATAATTATTTTATAGACTTTATACCTTCTCTTGTCTTCCATTTTTTAACCTCCATCACCCTATTCATAGTAGAATGTCGCAAAGGAAACGTCCCCCATGCGACATCATTAAATTATATGTATCATTATGGCAAATATGATGTTGGATTTACTCTATTAGAATATAATCCAGGACTTTGCCTAACTTCAAAGTGTAAATGTGGTCCAGATGAATTTCCTGTACTTCCCACTCTCATAATCTGTTGCCCTTTTGTTACTGTTTGTCCAGCTAATACTGTTCTGGAACCATCCTGTCCATGTGCATATAAAGTATATAAACCATTATAGTGAGCAATAATAATGTAATTTCCATAACTACCATTTAGTCTTTCTGAAGTTACCACATATCCATCTGCTACTGCATAGATTGGTTGTCCATTTATTCCTCCACTACCAAAATCAACGGCTCCATGATAACTTCCATTTGCATAATTTATACCTGTTGTTATTTTCGTATATCCAGGAGGAACAGGATAAATAAATCCTGCTGAGCTTACACTTCCTCCCCCTACTGAAGGAGCCTTTCCTCCACCTACTGAAGAAGTATTTCCTGCTTTATCGGTATTTTGTTGTTGCAATTGTTGTTTTCTTCTGGCTTCTTCAATTTTTGCTTGTGCAGCTTTAATTTTACTATCAATGGATTTGTTAGCTTTTTGCAATTCTTCTATTCTTTGTTGTAATTTCTGTTCATCTTCTGATAATTTAGCTACTTGTTGGTTTTTTTCCTTCTTTGCTGTTTGTAATTGTGTTGTTACACTTTCTTTATTGGTTTTTGAAACAGCTAATTCTTGTTTACTTCCCTCTAATGTTTTTTTGGCTACTTCAATTTCTTCTTTTTGTTTCTGTATTTTCTCTAATAATTCCGTATCATTGGTTGCTATTTCTGTTACTAAATAATAATTCGAAATTAAATCTGTAATACTTTTAGAAGATAAAATAAAATCTAAATAAGAAGTCTCTCCTGCTTCATATGTAGCCACCAATCTCGCTTCTAATAGTTCTTCTTGTTTTGTATAGTCTTCTTGCGCTTGTTCTAACTTCTTTTCTGCTTCTTGTATTTTTGTATTTAATTGTGAAATTTGACTATCTAATACACCGATTTGAGATTCATAGTCCAAAATTTGTGAGGATAATTGCTCAACCTGCTTAACTGTTTCTGATTTTTCTTTTTGTACATCTTGTAAATCATTTTTTGCTTCATTAATTTGTTTATTATTTTGATTTTTTTCATCTTTTAACTCGGTTGTCTCATCTACTGCTATGACAACAGTGAGATTTGTTTGTAACAAAAGAGTCATTATGATCATTACTCCTAATATTTTTAAACATAATTTTCTCATATGTTCCTCCTATTTTTAGTTATTTGTGATATTTGTGGTATTTGTTGTTCCTTCTGTTATCTTCTCTGTATTTTGTGTCGTTGGCACTACCCCATTTGTTATATAAGGCAGTGGATCCGTTACAACTCCATTTAATCTAACTTCAAAATGAGCATGTGGTCCAGTTGAATATCCAGTTGAACCAACCTTTAAAATTGATTCTCCTCTTTTAACGACTTGTCCTACTTGTACTAAAATTTCTGAACCATGAGCATACAAAGTTGAAACTCCACCACCATGGTCTATTATGACCATATTTCCATAAGCTACATTCATACCTGCTTTTGTAACGATTCCATCATTAGCAGCAATAAAGTTTGCTCCCATTGGGGCACTAATATCTAATCCTGTATGCAACTTATTAATATGTAAAATAGGGTGAAATCTCATGCCATATTTCGAACTAACTCTGGTATATCCTGGAACTGGCCATGCTAATTCTCCTCCTATATATTGACTATCAATTCCTTGTAAAGCAAGTGACAATATTTCTTGATTTACCTCTGCATATCTTGTATTATATTCTGTAATTTTAACTTGTAGGTCTTTTTCTTGATCCGATAATTTAGCAATATAATTTTCCCTGACAATTTTAGTATTTTCTAATATTTTAACTGTTCTTGTTTGATTTTGCTTAATGATGGTATATTGCTTTTTCGTGTAATCTAATTTCTTTTTATCCAATTCGATAGCCTCTTTTTGTTTCTCCATATCTTCTAATAATGCTGTATCATAACTAGCTAATTCTGTAATTAAAAAATAATTGGATAAAAAGTCAGAAATACTTCTAGAAGTTAAAATAACATCTAAATATTGTGTATCACTTGCTTCATACATTGCTACAAGTCTTGTTTCTAACATTCCTTTTTGCTCATTATATTTTTCTTCTGCTATTTTCAGTTTTCTCTCTACTTCATCCATAGACATTTGCAGTTCCATAATTTTAGCATTTACTTCTTCTAATTCCTTTTGAGCCTTTTCTATTTTTTCATCTAATATCTCTACTTGTTGAAGATTTTCCGATAATTGATTTTGCACATCTTCTAATTCATTGGTAGCATCATCTATTTGATTTTGTAATTCTTGCTGCTTTGATTGTAAATCCGTCATTTCTTCTGCCTGAACATAAGAAATCATACTAAAACTGCTGATGATTAAGAAAACTAAAACAATACCTAAAATTTTACGCATGTTTTCTCCTTTATACTTTTAAATACTTTCTCATAGAAATTACACTTCCAATTGCTCCTATTCCAATTCCCAGTAACATATAAACAAAGATAATGGAATTAAACATATCTCCAAAAGTGACTAAACTCATATTAATAAGACGTATAAATTGAGAATTAACCATTTGTTCTGCTAAGAAACTATACGTAATCCCTATTAATACAATGGATATACTACTTGCCAAAATACCAATTATCATCCCTTCTACAATAAATGGCCATCGTATAAATCCATTAGTAGCTCCTACATATTTCATTATCGAAATTTCTTTTCTTCTAGCATGTACAGTAAGTTTTATCGTATTAGCTATAATAAAAACAGATATGATAATCAATAAAATAAGAATAACTCCTGTTACAATTTTAATTCCATTAGCTAGATGAATTAAGGTAGTAACTGTTTCATCTTTACTCGTTATTTTTTTGATATGATCAAATGTTAATATTTGTTCTTGTACTTCTTTGCTTTTATTTAAGTCTGTTAATGTAACAATATAGGAAGCAGGAAAAATATTATTTTCCTCATAGCCTGCTAATATGTCTTTCCTATCTTCAAATCTTTTTTTCATATGGTTTAATGCATCTTCTTTTGATACAAATTCTGTTGTACTAACCCCATCTAAAGCTTTTATTTTTTTTTCAATTTCTTCTATTTGTTCTTGTGTTGTATTATTATGGATATAAACTTGTATTCCTTGCGCAGCTTCCACTTGTGCTACAAAATGATTAATATTTTCAGTTAAAATAAGAAAGATTCCAAAAATAATCATAGTCGCACACATAATCATAAGAGATGCACCTGTTGATTTTTTATTTTTAAACACATTTCCTAATCCTTCTCCAATTAAATATCCAAATCTATTATATTTCACAATCATACCCACCTTTTTTATCATCTCTAACTATTTCACCTTTACGTATATGGATAACTCTCTTTTTCATCTGGTCTACAATATCCTTTGCATGTGTTGCTACTACTACGGTTGTCCCTCTCATGTTAATGTCATTTAACAAGTTCATAATGTCCCATGCTGTATCTGGATCTAAGTTTCCTGTTGGTTCATCTGCTATTAGCATAGACGGATTATTAACTAAAGCTCTTGCTAATGCTACTCTTTGTTGCTCTCCTCCTGATAATTCATTCGGATACATTTTGGCTTTTCCACTTAATCCAACTAATGAAAGTACCATAGGCACTTGTCTTCTAATATGTCGTGGTGTTGCTCTTACAATATACATAGCATAAGCTACATTATCATATACGGTTTTATCTGGTAATAATCTAAAATCTTGGAATACTACCCCCATACTTCTTCTTAAATAGGGAATTCTACTTGGTTTCAAAAAGGTTGTATCTTTACCATTTATGATAATGTTTCCAGATGTTGGCTCTTCTTCTTTCAAGATTAGTTTAATCAAAGTTGATTTTCCACTTCCTGATGTTCCTACTAAAAAGGCAAATTCTCCTTTATCAATAACAAAATTTGCTCCTTTTACTGCTTTTGTTCCTGTATCATATGTCTTTACCACATTTCTAAATTCTATCATTTTGGTTTCTCCTCACCTTTTCTTGTTTACAATATAATTCTATTCTATCTCATCATAACAATAAAGTGCTTTTTTTGCAATACTTTTTTCCGAAAAAAATGATAGAAAATGTTGGTTTTTTTACATTTTCTATCATTTATCTTTCTTTTTCTTTCTTTTCAAGAATTTACACAAAATTCACTATCATTAACTTATTTCTTTGTTATGTCGATCAAACTATTTGGTCATAAATTTTTTCATTATTTCTTTTGCTGTTAATCCAAAATAATCCATTAACATTTCTGCTTTGCCAGATTTTCCAAAAACATCTGGTATTCCCATTTTCTCTAATTTGACTGGACATTGTTCTATTAATACTTCACTAATAGCTGTTCCTAAACCACCAATAATACTATGATCTTCTATTGATACTAATTTTTTCGTTTCTTTTGCACAACGGACAATCATTTCTTTGTCTATTGGCTTAATGGTATGAATATCAACTACTCTAATGTTAATCCCTTGTGTTTTTAATGTTTCTTGTGCCTTAATTGCTTCTGCAACGGTAACACCTGTCGCAAAAATAGTTCCGTCTGTCCCTTCTCCTATTTGAACCGCTTTTCCTATTTCAAATTTTTCGTTTTCCTTATAAATAATTGGGGTTGCCAATCGAGCTAATCTAACATACACTGGTCCGTCTATCTTACTAATTTCTCGAATCAACCATTTTGTTTGTGTGTCATCTGAAGGAGAAATAACTGTCATATTTGGCAATGTCCTCATTAGTGAAAGATCTTCTAACATTTGATGAGTCGCCCCATCTTCTCCTACAGTAATACCAGCATGAGTAGCACAAATTTTAACATTTAATTTAGGATAACAGATACTGTTTCTAATCTGGTCATAGGCTCTTCCTGCTGCAAATACAGCAAAAGTACTAGCATAAGGTATTTTACCGCAAGTAGCTAATCCTGCAGCTGTTCCTAACATATTAGCTTCTGCTATACCCATATCAAAAAAACGCTCAGGAAATGCTTTTGCAAATAAATCTGTTTTGGTTGCTCCTGCTAAATCAGCATCTAATACTACTACTTCTGTTTTTTCTTTTCCCAACTCGACTAACGTTTCTCCATAACTTTGACGAGTTGCTTTTTTCTCTTCTCTCATCAATCTTTTCCTTTCTTTTTTCATATCTTTATGAAAAATCAACTATGCTTTTAATCCTCTAATTGCTTGTTGAAACTGTTCATCATTGGGAGCTTTACCATGCCACCCAGCTTGATTTTCCATAAAATCTACACCTTTTCCTTTAATGGTTTTTGCTATAATACAAGTTGGCTTTCCTTTTATTTGTTTTGCTACTTCAAATGCTTTAATAATTTCATCTATATCATGTCCATCTATATGAATGATTTGAAATCCAAAACTTTCAAACTTTTTGTCAATCGGATATGAATTCATAACTTCTTCTATTGTTCCATCAATTTGTAAATTATTATTGTCGATAATGATACACAAGTTATCTAATTGATATTGATTTGATGCCATAGCCGCTTCCCATACTTGACCTTCTTCAATCTCACCATCTCCCAAAATACAATAAACACGATAACTCTTTTGATTCATTTTTCCTGCTATTGCCATTCCATTTGCACAAGATAATCCTTGTCCTAAAGAGCCAGTTGTCATATCCACACCAGGTACTTTATTTTTATCTGGATGTCCTTGTAGATAACTATCAATATGTCTAAACGTCTTTAAATCTTCTACAGGAAAAAAACCTCGATTGGCTAAACAACTATACAATGCTGGCGAACAATGACCTTTTGATAGCACTAATCTATCTCTATCTTCCCCATTTGGATTTTCTGGGTCAATATTCATTTCTCGAAAATATAATACCGTTAAAATATCTGCAATAGAAAGAGACCCACCTGGATGACCTGACTTTGCTTGATATACCTCTTCTAAAATATCCTCTCTTACCTTCCTTGCCTTTTGTTCTAATTCTTTTACTGTTAATTTTTTCAACACCTTCCCACCTTCCTATTTTTACCACACCATTTAGCCTACTTAATTTCACCCTAAAATTATTTCATTCTCATTCTACTATATAGCTAAATAAAAAGCAAGTATAACGAGTGCAAAATCAAAACATAAATTGACGAAAAAATGAATGAACATAAATTCTTTTGCATAACTTATGATATGAAAAATTTTCTAAAGAAAGGCTGATTTTATGATCGATAAATTAATTGAACGTTATCAAAATGACATGATACAAAAAACACAAGAATTAATTCAAATTCCTAGCGTTTTTTCTCCTTCTAACAATCCTTTACATCCTTTTGGAAAACCTATCCACGATGCTTTAACATACATGCTAAACCTAGGACAACACTTAGGCTTTCAAACCAAAAATCTAGATGGCTATTGTGGATACATTGAATTTGGTCATGGTGATGAATTAATTGGCATTATTGGTCACTTAGATGTAGTTCCAGAAGGAGATGGTTGGACCTATCCACCTTTTCGTGGAACCATTTCCAATAATAAAATTTATGGTAGAGGTGCTATTGATGACAAAGGACCTGTAATCAGTTGTTTATATGCAATGAAAGCTGTAAAAGAAACCTATCAGACTCATAAGCGTGTTCGATTAATATTAGGTTTAAATGAAGAAAATGATTGGCAAGGCATTAAGTATTATAAAAAACATGAAGAATCCCCTACCATTAGTTTTAGCCCAGATGCTGATTTTCCTTGTATTCATTCAGAAAAAGCAATTCTAACAGCTTATTTAAAAATGGATTATGGTTCCTTATTACAAGAACCTATTATCATAAAAGAAATTCATACCCATCAAAATCCTATTAATGTAGTACCTAAAATCTGTAGTATAATATTAAAAATAAATCCTTATCAAATAACCATGTATAATTTTCTCCAAAAGTTAAAAAACTTAATACAGGAAAATAAATTTGAAATAGATATCTATAAAATCGATGACAAAGAAATAAAACTTACTTCATATGGGGTTTCTAGTCACTCTGCTCATCCAGATTTAGGTATTAATGCTATCTCCCCCTTAATTATTATTTTATCCAAAGTCTTTAATTTTTACCAAATAAAAATTGAATTGTTAGACTTTTTTACTACATTTATCCATACACAATACTACGGCGAACATTTAGGAATTTCTTATGAAGATGAATCTGGTAAATTAACGTTAAATGTTGGTGATTTCCACCTAAAAAACAATATTTTACAAATCGGTTTGAATTTGCGTATTCCTGTTACACAAAATAGGATTGACATAGAAAGGCATTTTATGCATCATCTATCATCTTATCCTCGTATTGATTTTAATGCCCTTTCTTATCAACCCTCTTTATATATTCCTAAAAATAATAAATTAGTACAAACACTTTGTCAAGTATACAATAAAGAAACAAATTCAAACTTAGAACCAATTGCTATTGGTGGTGCTACTTATGCTCGTGCTTTTGAAAACTGTGTTTCTTTTGGTTGCAATTTTCCAGGTGATTTAGACATGTGTCATCAAACTGACGAATTTATTGCTATTGATAAATTACTACTGTCTTGCAAAATTTATGCTAAAGCCATTTTAGCTTTGGATACCCTATCCTAATGATCCAATTTACTATATCATACATTCTCGTTAAAAATATAGAATGTATGATATTTAACTATACAAAAAAATTCCCCGCCTTAGCCGTCAGTTGCCTTGAATTTTTAAGGACCTGTTCCCCAAAACAGGTGGGTGCCTACCTAAATACTTCTGGGCTTCTCACGACAGACAATTTGTGTGAGCTTGCACGCCATATCTAGAGATTAGCCCCTCTTATCGTGTGTTGGTTCTAAAAATTCTGCCTATACGCACTACGCAGGGTAATTTTTATTACTCTCTATTAAATTATTTTTATTTTAGCATAACCCATTTTCTTTTACAAATTGGATTAACTATCTAATTATTTCAGATTCTTTTATTTAATGTTTCTATCTTTGTTTTTCATATAAAAATCTCATTTTTTCACATAACATATAATAAAATACACATGAATTGCAAAAAACTACCTAACAAAATAAATAAGTGAAAAATAGAATGGGCATACTTGTGTTTCTTTCCCAAGCCATAAATGATAGCACCTATTGTATATGCAATACCTCCTGTTACTAAAAGAATAAAACCACTCCATGTTAATAATTCTGGTAATAGCCCACCTTTTATAATAATACACCATCCCATTAATAAATAGCAAATCATAGAAAACTTTTTAAATTTTTTAATATCAATCGAATTCAATGTGATACCCAAAATAGCTAATCCCCATATCACACCAAAGATAAGCCAACCAGCAATAGGATCATATTCCCTAATTGTACATAAAGCAAAAGGAGTATATGAGCCTGCTATTAATAAAAATATAGAACAGTGATCGAGTATTTGAAAAACTTTTTTTGATGTGAATCTTGGGCTTAATCCATGATATATACTAGACATCGTATATAAAACAATCATTGTTACTCCATAAATTGCTCCACTTATTACTCCATATACATTTCTATGTATTGCCGCAAAAACAATACACAATACCGTTGCCGTAATTCCTAAGAGAACACCTATAATATGTGAAGTCATATTAAAGATTTCTTCTCCTTTTGTATAACTTGGTAATATTCTATCTTTTAATTTAGTTCTTTGCATCTTTTCATCTCATTCCTTCGCTCTTGATTTTTCGTTTAATAATAGCATAGAACAAAGATTTTTTCAAGTTTCTTAGTCAATATTTTCCATTTTATTCTTTTATTTCTTGTGCTAATTTATCAATTGCTTTTGTTTCAATACGTGATACATAAGAACGTGAAATCCCCATCATACTAGCAATTTCATTTTGTGTCTTTGGCTTATGTCCTCCCAAACCAAATCGCAACTCTAAAATGGTTCTTTCTCGATCCTTTAGAATCTCTTTCATTTTTTGACAAAGTAATTTTATCTTCATTTTTATATCAACTTCTTCTTCTATATTTCTTTCATTATTTTCTAAAATTTCTTGTAAAGTAACTACATTATCATCTTTATCCTTTCCAATTGGTTCATTTAAATATACCTCTGCTCCGGAGTTTTTTTGTTGCTCTTAAGTACATTAAAATTTCATTATCTATACAACGTGACACATATGTAGAAAGTCTTGCCCCTTTTTCTACCTTAAAACTATTAATCCCTTTAATTAAACCCACTGTTCCAATTGAGATTAAATCATCCTGCTCTACTTTTGCTGTACTGTATTTTTTTGCCACATGAGCAACTAATCTTAAGTTTCTTTCAATTAAAATATTTCTAGCTTCATCATCTCCTTCTGCCATCTGTACCAAACAATTTCTTTCTTCTTCAGCTGTTAGTGGCTCAGGAAATAAATTTCCTCCCTGAATATATCCAACAACAAATACGGCTGACTTTAAAAATTCTAAAAATCCCCATATTCCTGTTATACAAAGCGATAGCACGATAAATGCACCTCCATTTTTGCTTGTTTAAGCCTTCTTAAACGTTATCCATATAACCTCAGTATATGTTTAGCAAAAACAAAAAGTGCATGACCTTCTTAAATTCCCATAATATTATATCCATTATCAGCATAAACTACTTGGCCTGTAATACAATCTGACATATGACTTAATAAAAATGTAGCTACCTTTCCAATTTGTGTTGTGGTTACATTTTTATGTAATGGTGCTTTTTCCTCAATAACTGTTAGAACTGTTCCAAAATCCTTAATTCCTTTTGCTGATAATGTTTTTATTGGTCCTGCTGAAACAGCATTTACACGTATCCCTTCTTTTCCCAAATTTTCTGCCAAATATCTAACACTCGATTCTAGAGCAGCTTTGGCAACTCCCATAACATTATAATTATCAATCACTTTTGTAGAACCATGATATGTTAATGTAAGTAAACTTGCTTCTTGTGCTAATAAATCTAATTGTTTTGCCATCCTAGCAACCAAAACAAAGGAATAACTGCTTACATCACATGCATGTGAAAATCCTTCTTTACTCGTATAAATAAAGTCATGATGTAAATCTTCTGTATTAGCATGTGCAACAGCGTGTACAATTCCATCTACTTTTCCATTTTCTTCTTTAATTTTTGAAAACGTTTCCTTTACTATCTCATCCTCTGAAGCTCCATTTAAAACATACGCCTTACTTCCCTCAAATCCTGAAATTAATTCTTCTACTTTATCCTTATTTTCTTCTCCCATATAAGTAAAAATAAGTTTAGCACCATTTTCATAAGCTATTTTGGCAATACCATATGCAATACTCCACTTATTTCTAATTCCCATAATTAATATTTTCTTTCCTTCTAATAACATTGTACATTCCTCCTCTTACTTTAATTACTTATTCACATTAAATTATCTTAAATTCACCCATATGCCTGAATTTTTGATATCTTTGTTCAATTATCTCTTCTGGGCTCATATCTTTCATCTCTTGTACTACATGTTGTATTTCTTTCTTTAATATTTTAGCCACCTTAAGGAAACACTCTTCCTGATTACCTTTTGGCTCTCTTATTATTTTATCAATAACATTCAATTCATACAAATCTTTTGCTGTCAATTTCATTTTTTCAGCAGCTTCTTTCGTTCGAGAAGCATCTTTCCACAAAATACTAGCATAACCTTCTGGTGATAAAATGGAATAGATGGCATTTTCTAACATAAAAACTTTATTCCCCACACCTAATGCTAAAGCACCTCCACTAGAGCCTTCTCCAATGACAATAGCAATCACAGGTACTTTCAATTTACTCAGTTCTAGCATAGATCTAGCAATTGCTTCTCCGTTGACCTCTTTCCTCTGCTCCCACACCAGGGTAAGCACCTTTGGTATCAATCAACGTAATAACTGGTCTTTTAAACTTTTCTGCTTGTTTCATAAAACGAACCCCTTTGCGATAAGCCTCAGGATTTGGCATGCCAAAATTTCTTTCTATATTTTCCTTTGTTGTTCTTCCTTTCTGTTCCGCAATTATGGTATAGTTTTGCCTACCGATTTTACCTAATCCACAAACAATTGACTGATCATCTTTAAAATTTCTATCTCCATGTAATTCAATAAAATCTTCAAATATTTCTTCTACATAATCTAATGCTGTTTTTCTTCTAGGATCTCTTGCTATCTCTACTCTTTCCCAAGCGGTTAGTTCCTTCATGCTTTTATGCCTCCTTTTCAAACTTTCTCATTTTCACTCTGTTGATGAAATTGAATTAATCGATGTAAGGTATCTTTCAAATCTTTTCTTTCAACAATTTTATCAATAAAACCATGTTCTAATAAAAATTCTGCTGTTTGAAATCCTTCTGGTAGTTTTTCTCCTATTGTTTGTTCAATTACTCTCTGCCCTGCAAATCCTATCATAGCTCCTGGCTCAGCCAAAATAATATCTGCAATACTCGCAAAAGAAGCGGTTACTCCTCCATAAGTTGGATCAGTTAACACCGATATATATAATAATCCTGCCTCATTTAATTTAGAAATTGCCACTGTTGTCTTTGCCATTTGCATTAACGATATAATACCTTCTTGCATTCTTGCTCCACCTGATACACAAAATATAATCAAAGGCAATTGATATTCAATAGCTTTTTCCACCGCATATGTAATCTTTTCGCCTACAACAATTCCCATGCTTCCCATTAAAAATCCACTATCCATTACACAAATAACTACTTTTTCGCCCTTGATTTCTCCTATTCCACAACTTACAGCTTCTTGAATTCCTGTCTTTTCTCTTAATCCTTTTATTTTTTTAGGATAATCTTCTAACCCTAATGGATTAGTCGTGTCTATATTTAAATCGAATTTTTGATATGTATCTTTATCGATTATACTGTCTAATCGCTTATTAATATGCATTCTAAAATAAGCTCCACAATTTGGACAAATACTGCTATTTGCTCTTACTGTTTCTTTATATAATATCTCTTTACACTTATCACATTTTACCCATTTGCCAACTTGTATATCAACCTGATTGGATGTCCTTTTCGCCGTTGGTTCTCTTTTCTTCATTTTATCTACAATCATGACAAAAACTCCTTTCTGTGGATAATTGGTTTTAATTTAACATTTCCTTCTCTATAAAAGATGTATCAAAGTTTCCTCTAATAAAATTAGGATTTTTGATTATCTTAAATAAAAAATCAATATTCGTATCAACACCTTCAATAACAATTTCTTCTAACGCTCTTTTCATTTTACTAATTGCTTCATTTCTATTTTCTCCATAGGTAATAACTTTAGCTATCATAGAATCATAAGATGGAGGTATGGCATATCCCTCATAAATTGCTGTATCAACTCTTATCCCATTCCCACCTGGTAAATTTAATCCTTTAATTGTCCCTGGACATGGCATAAAATTTTTACTTGGATTTTCTGCATTAATTCTACATTCTATACTATGGCCTCTATATTCAATATCTTTTTGCCTTAATTTTAATGGCTCTCCTGCTGCTATTTTTATTTGTGCTTTTACAATGTCAATCCCTGTTCGTTCTTCTGTAATCGGATGTTCTACTTGAATCCTTGTGTTCATTTCCATAAAATAAAAATGCTTATCCTTATCCACCAAGAACTCAATCGTTCCACAACTTGAATAACCTGCTACTTTAGCAGCCTTTATGGCTACTTCCCCCATTTTATTCCTTAATTTATCATCAATAGCTGTAGAAGGTGTTTCTTCTATTATCTTTTGATTTTTACGTTGGATGGAACAATCTCTTTCCCCTAAATGGATAACATTACCATGTTCATCTGCCAAAATTTGTATTTCTACATGTCTTGGATTTTGGATAAATTTTTCCATATACAACTCATCATCATTGAAGGATACTTTGGCCTCTTGTTTAACAATAGGATAATAATTTTCTAATTCTTCTTGTGAATTAACAATACGAATTCCCTTTCCGCCTCCTCCTGCTGCTGCTTTTAACATAATAGGATAACCAATTTCATTAGCTAATTTAATCGCATCATTTAATCCTTTTATCCTACCTTCTGAACCTGGTATAACTGGTATTCCTGCCTCTTTCATCAATTGTTTACTATTAGCCTTATTTCCCATTAATTCAATAACCTGATAAGATGGTCCAATAAATTTTATATTCGACTCTTCACATATCTTAGCAAATTGACTATTTTCTGATAAAAATCCAAAACCTGGATGAATACTGTCTGCTCCTGTTATATTTGCTGCTTCTATAATATTTTTTATATTCAAATAACTTTTTCCTGCATTGGCTGGTCCTATACATATTGATTCATCCGCTAAACGAGTATGCATGGCATCTTTATCTATATCCGAATAAACAGCAACTGTTTTCATATTCATTTCTTTACATGCTCTTATGATTCGAACAGCTATCTCCCCTCGATTAGCAATTAAAATTTTATTCATGGCTTTCTCTCCTTTTATACAACAGCAAAAGTTAACTCTCCTTTTGCTACTACTTGTTCACCAACTGTTGCTATGGCTTCTCCTACACCAATTGGTCCTTTTTGTTTGATAATTTTCACAGCTAATTTTAACTGATCACCAGGAACTACCATCTTTTTAAACTTCATTTTATCAATTCCACCAAACAAAGCATTTTTTCCTTTATTCTTTTCTAAACTAAGAATAGCAATTGCTCCTGTTTGTGCTAGACTTTCTGTGATTAATACCCCTGGCATAATTGGATTTCCTGGGAAGTGCCCTTTAAAGTACCATTCCTCTGCTTTTACCTCTTTATATGCTATAGCACTCTCTCCTGGTATATATTCTTCCACCTTATCTATCATAAGAAAAGGTTCTCTTTGTGGTATAATTTCTTTGATTTCTTCTTTACTTAACATCTCTTCCTCTTTCTAGCCTATCACAAATAATGGTTTTCCATATTCAACTGGCTCTTCATCTTTCACTAATATTTCTTTAATCTCTCCATCAAACTCAGACTCAATCTCATTCATTAATTTCATTGCCTCTATAATACAAAGTACATCCCCTTTTTTTACATTTTGTCCTACTTCAACATAAGGATGACTATTAGGGGAAGGTCTCAAGTAAAAAGTGCCTACCATTGGTGATTTCACAATTTTCCCTTCTTCTTTCTTTTGTTCACTTTTGTCTTGCTTTTCTGGTAATCTATTTTTTACGATTGATACTCTTTTTTCTATTTCTGTGTCAACTTGTTTTTCCTCTTTTTTCATTCTAATTTTTGTACCATCAGGAAAATCAATCTCTACTTCTTTTAATTGAGAATTTCCCATATCTTCCATTAATTGTTTTATTTTTTCATACTCCATTCTTTTTCTCTCCTCCTAACTTTCATATTTTTTGAATATAATACTTGCATTGTGACCACCAAAACCTAAAGAATTAGACATAACCACATGGATTGGGCATTCTCTTATTTCATTTGGAACTACATCTAAATCACATTCTTCATCTTTTTCTTGATAATTTATGGTTGGTGGAACAATTTGCTCTTGAATAGCTTTAGCACAAATAATGGCTTCAACACCACCTGCTGCACCTAACAAATGTCCTGTATTTCCTTTTGTTGAACTTACCATAACTTTTTTACTTGCCTCTCCTAATGCTGTTTTTATTGCCATAGTTTCACATAAATCATTTAAATGTGTAGAAGTGCCATGTGCATTAATATAATCAATATCTTCTGGCTTAATTTTTGCCTCTTCTATTGCCCTTTTCATTGCTCTTGTTGCCCCTTTTCCTTCTGGTTCAGGTGAAGTAATATGATATGCATCGGATGTAGCTCCATAACCAATGATTTCTGCATAAATATGTGCTCCTCTTTTCAATGCATGTTGTAAATCTTCTAAAACTAAAACACCAGCACCTTCTCCCATAATAAAACCATTTCTCTCTTTATCAAAAGGAATACTTGCTCTATTTTTGTCACTAGCAGAACATAAAGCTTTCATATTTTCAAATCCAGCTATCCCAACTTCGCAAATAGAAGCCTCTGTCCCTCCTGCTAAAATGACATCTTCTGAACCATATCGAATCGTTCGATATGCCTCTCCTATAGCATGTGTGGAAGAAGCACAAGCTGTTACCATTGAAATAGATTCTCCTTTTACGCCTAAGTCAATAGCAATATTACCTGCTGGCATATTAGCAATTGCCATTGGAATAAACATAGGCGATACTCGATTATTTCCTTTTACCTTATTTATTTCACATTGTTCTTGAATAGTTTTTAATCCACCAATACCAGAACTAACAAAAACACCAACTCTTTCAAAATCTGTATTGTCCTGTGTTATTCCGCTGTCTTGAAAAGCTTCCCTTGCTGCAATAATAGCAAATTGTGAACTTCTATCTAATCTTTTTGCTTGCTTTCTGTCAAAGTACGCCGTTTCTTCATAATCTTTTACCTCTGCTGCTAAACTAGTTTTAAATCCAGTTATATCAAATAATGTTATTGTATCAATTCCACATTTTTTCTCTTTAATTCCCTTCCATGTTTGTTGCATATTTTTCCCAATTGGCGTAATTGCTCCTAATCCTGTAATAACTACTCTTCTTTCCATTTTTCTTATCCTTTCTCTTTTTTTTCCTTACTCACTTTTTACATTAACATTCCACCATCGACATGAATAACTTGACCAGTTATGTACGCACTGTCTTCAGAACACAAAAATTTTACAACATTTGCTACATCCTGAGAAGAACCCATACGTTTAAGAGGAATGTTCTTAGCAATCTCCTCTTTTACTTCCTCTTTTAATATGTCTGTCATACTCGTTTCAATAAAACCTGGCGCTATAGCATTAACTAAAATTCCTCGAGAAGCTACTTCTTTAGCTAGACTCTTTGTAAAACCAATAATCCCTGCCTTAGAAGCAGAATAATTTGTTTGCCCTGCATTTCCAGAAATACCTACTACAGAAGAAAGATTGATAATCCTTCCAGCATGTGCTTTTAACATATGACTAATAACATGTTTTGTCATATTAAACGTTCCAATTAAATTGACATCAATCACTTGCTCAAAATCTTCCTTTTTCATTCTCATTAATAACATATCCTTGGTAATTCCTGCATTATTCACTAATACATCTATTGTTTTAAAGGTTTCCATTACTTGTTTAACTATCCTTTCACAATCTTCAAAACAAGAAACATCTCCTTTACATGTTAAACACTTAACTTTATTTTCCTCTATTTCGTTTTTTATCTGTTCTAATTCTTCATTTTCTTTACGGTAATTCAAGGCAATATGATAACCTTGTCTAGCAAGTGTAATGGCAATTTGTTTTCCAATCCCTCTCGTTGCACCTGTAATTAATGCGACTTTACTCATCATTTTTCATCCTTTCCTTTTTTAATAATAATAAGACTTGTTCTAATGTTTCTACATTAGAAATAGAAAAAATAGAACATTCTTGTGTGGTATTTAGTCTCTTTACAAAACTGGATAATGTTTTACCTGGTCCAATTTCAATAAATGTATCTACCCCCATTGCTACCATCGTTTCTAAACTTTTCGAAAATTGAACTGGATGAACAATATGTTTAGCTAAAATATCTCTTATATCATCGTTATCATCATATGTTTTTCCATCTAAATTTTTAACAACTGGTATAACTAACTTATGAATAGTAACATGCTGTAATTCGTCTCTTAATGCTTCTGATGCTTTACTTAACTTTTTTGTATGAAATGGACCTGCTGTCTTCAGCACTCTTACTTTTTTTGCTCCCATTTCTTTCGCCATTTGTTCTGCTTGCTCTACTGCTTCTTTTTCTCCTGAAATAACAATCTGTCCTGTTGTATTAAAATTGGCTGGCACAACAAAACCTTTGGTTACTTTTTGACACACTTCTTGTACTTGTTCTTCTGTCATACCTAAAATTGCTGCCATTAACCATTCTCCCTCTGGCACTAATTGTTGCATATATTCTCCTCTTTTTTGAACAAGTTTTACTCCTTCTTCAAACTCAATCGCTTGACTATAAATCATAGCAGAATATTCTCCTAAACTCAGTCCAGCTGTTACCTCTGCTTGTATTCCCTTTTCTTCTAAAATAGCTAAAATTGCTAAACTCATAGTTAAAATAGCTAGTTGCGTATTTTTGGTTTGGTTTAATACCTCTTCACTACCACTAAATGTTATTTCTGCTATATCTATATTGGTTAATTGTTTTACTTTCTCATACACTTTTTTTACTACTTCATATTTTTCATATAAATCTTGACCCATTCCTATGCTTTGAGAGCCTTGACCTGGAAATAAAAAACCTATTTTCACACAAATTCTCCTTTTCTTCTTTTTATTTTTCTTTCAAACAGATTACAAAATTCTGCTATTACTTTTTCACGCTCAACCTTAATTGCAAATTCTTGATTGATAGAAGAAGCAATCTTACTAATTTCCTTGTTGAATTTTTCTTGTTGCGTATTTATACCGAATCCCCATAACTACATATTTTACTATATTTCCCTTTACCTTTGTTTCGGTTAAAATTCCTCCTATTTTTTTACCTTGCCATACTAAATCATTAGGAAATTTAATCAAAAGAGTAATATTATATAATTTTCTCAATACTTCTACTAGTGTTTCAGCAATTTCTAACGTAATTCCCTCCAACTTACTTATTTCGCAATTCGCCTTCCACAAAAGGGAAAAAGCTATATTATTCTTTTCATCTGTATACCATCTTCTTCCATGTGTACCGCTTTCCATTTGTCTGTATATCTGCTAAAATAATCGTTCCATTCGTAATGGTATTTTTTTTTAATTGTCTCCACACCTCTAACTGCGTAGAATCAATTTCTGAATATTGAATTATGTTTCGCCCCAAAAACTCAGTCGTTAAATTCGTTAATTGCACATAACTTCCTCTTTTCTGATTTTTTCTAAATTGTTTTGTCTCTTAATTTTATTCGTAGTTGTTTTAATTAGTGGTTCTTGTGTTAAGATAATTCCTCTAATAGCTTTATAATGTGGCATTATCTTATTCATCTCCTTTACTTTTTCACTAATTACTTGATAAATTTGGTCTTCTCCTTTTACTTTATAGGCATTTTCTACAATCTCTTGATTATATACTAATTTAGCAAATATTTTGATATCATTTTTATCGTCTGACATTTGTTTACCAAAAACAAATGATTCTTCTACTCCTTCAATTCTATTCATTAAATTTTCCATTTCTTCAGGAAAAATATTTTTCCCATTTTTCAATACAATTACATTCTTTTTTCTTCCACAAATAAAAATATAGCCTTCTTCATCTATTCTCGCTAGATCCCCTGTATAGAACCATTCATCCATTAAGACCTTTTTCGTTTCTATTTTATTACCGAAATAGCCAAGCATAATATTAGGACCTTTTACGACTAATTCACCAATTCCTTCTTGATTCATGTTAACTATTTTAGCATTAACACTAGGCACTACCTTACCTATAGAACCTACTTTATAATATTTTTTTGTTCCTATCGCAATAACTGGTGATGTCTCTGTTAATCCATATCCTTGTACTAATGGAAAACCTAATTTTCTATATTTTGCTTCAATGGTAGCATCTAAACTTGCCGCACCACTAATTAATAATTTTACCTTTCCTCCTAATAAATCATGTATCTCTTGAAATACTTCTTTCTTCTTTTCCATACTAGCATTTTGGTAAAGTTCTTCTTTTCGTAAAATCTCTTCTACTTTTCCTTGCTTTTCCAATTGTTTGCGAATCAACTTAAAAATTCTCTCATAAATTGCAGGAACAGATGCCATAACAGTCACTTGATATTCTTTCATATTGTCTGGAATATATCTTATGCCATCACAAAATACGGTTTTTGCTCCTTTATATAACGCAAATAAAAATCCTACTGTACATTCAAACACATGATGTAATGGTAAAAACGATAAAAACACATCACTTGAATCTACCGCTAAAATCGAAGCAATATCCATTAAATTAGAACATATATTTTTATGTGATAAAGCCACTATTTTAGAAACAGATGTAGTTCCTGAGGTAAATAGCATAATACTCATCTTCTCATTATCAATTTCTGCTTCTACAAATTGCCTATTTCCTTGTTGTAATAATTTTCTCCCTGTTTCAATTAACTCTTTTTGTGCATAAATTCCTTTCCTATGTTCATTCAAGTCCATAGATATTAAATGTTTCAATTTCCCTATGCCTTCATTTTTCATATTTTCTAAAATTTCTTCATATTTTTCAGAATAGAAAATTGCTTCCACTTCTGAACGTTCAATGAGATTTTTTAATTCATTCTCTGGTAATGATTTATCTAATGGTACAACAACTCCTGTACCACACACAATAGATAAATAAGCCATCTCCCATTCGAATCGGTTTTCTCCAATCACCGCTATTCTTTTATCTTTTAATCCCATATTGATCAAGGCTGTTCCTAAGGCATCTATTTTTTCTCGAACTTCTTTATGTGTTACCTCTTTATAACATCCTTCACTTATTTTAATTTGATAGGCAACTTGATTCGTATATTCTTTTCCTGACTTGTTCAACATGTCTTTTAGATCAGTTATTGGTAAATAATCGTAAATTCTTTCACTCATAATTTCCTCCTCATTGGTTGCTTGTTCTTGTTTATTTATATCACAAATAGAATAAAAAAACGATTAGACTGAAAGGTCAGTATAATCGAATATATTTCTTTAACTGTCATACATTTTAACGAGGTGTTATATTCTATGATGAATTTTTTATCTAATTGCTTAAAGGGTGTTGCTATAGGAGCAGGAGCTATTCTTCCTGGCATTAGTAGTGGTGTATTTTGTGTGATTTTTGGTATTTATGAAAAACTATTATCTAGTATTTTACATTTCTTCTCTGATATAAAAAGTAATGCTAAATTTCTCCTTCCGATTTTCATTGGCATGGCTTTTGGCATTATCTTATTTGGTAATATATTAAATTATTGTCTTTATCAATTTCCTATTCAAACTAAATCAATTTTCATTGGGCTTATTTTAGGAAGCATTCCTGCACTTATTCAAAAAGTTCATACAAGACAAAGATTCAAACCACTTTATTTTATTTTTTTTGCTTTAGCCTTTTTCATTGGTATTGTCTGCATTTTTTTAGAAAATACATTAACCATCTCCACCTTAGAAAGTGTCAATTATTTCTATCTAATTCTATGTGGATTTCTTATGTCTGTACGGAATTGTAGTACCTGGTGTTAGTAGTACCATTATTTTAATGTTATTAGGTATTTATCCTATTTATCTAACTTCCGTTTCTAGTCTATATCTTCCTATTTTAATTCCCCTTGCTATTGGGGGCATTTTAGGTGGATTGTGCTTTATGAAGTTAACCCAATATTTATTAGACCATTTTTATGCTTGTACTTTTTATACAATTATTGGTTTTACTTTTGGTTCTCTTTTTATTTTATTGCCTTCGTTCTCTTCTGTGTTTGAGATTGTTCTTGGCTGTTTGTCTTGTCTTTTGCGGTTTTTTCTTATCTTCTATTTTAGAAAAATGCTAAGAGGATATGTCCTTTTAGCATTTTTTTCTTCTTAAAATCCAATCTTTTTCACATGGGATTGGTAATTTCATCTTTACTTTTTGTCCTTTGACCCCTGGACTAATTTCTGTTATTTCTTCTTGTGTTTCATCATTCCATAAATTCTCTATCTTGAATTCAACTGGTTCAATTTGGTTTGGTACAATAATTTCTATTTTATCTCCTATTTGTAATTTATTTCTAATTTCAATTACTGATTTTTCTTGTTGATATTCTACTATTTTGCCACCGAACTCATAATTTTCATTATACTGTCTTCCTGCAAATTCTTGAATATCTTTATTCTTTCTATCATTAAAATAAAAGGTTGTTAATCCCCTTGTCCTCACTTTTTCCAATTCGTGTAAATATTTTCTATCATCATAGTTTTGTGGATCTTTTTGATAATCATCAATCGCATTACGATATGCATTAATCACACTAGCTATATAATATTCTGTTTTTAATCTTCCCTCTATTTTTAAACTATCTACGCCCATTTCTATAATTTCTGGTAACTCTTTGATTAGACATAAATCTTTAGATGAAAAAATACTTGTTCCCTGTTCATCTATTTCAATTGGCATAAATTTTCCTGGATTATTTTTTTCTTCTGCATATAACTGGTAAGACCATCGACAACTTTGTGCACAATCACCTAAGTTTGCACTTCTACCAGATAAAAAATCACTTAAAAAACATCTTCCAGAAAAAGCAAAACAGATAGCTCCATGGACAAAAATCTCAACTTCTAAATCTTGTGGTTTATTTTCCATAATATATCTCAATTGTTCTTTATTCATTTCTCTTGCCATAATTACTCTTTTTGCTCCATGATTATACCAAAAATTACAATCACGAACACTAATAATATTGGCTTGTGTGCTGATATGAATTGGCACAGATGGTGCATATTTTTTTAAAACATCAATAACTCCTACATCAGCAACAATGATTCCATCTGGTTTTAATTTTTCTAATCTTTTTGCCATATTAATAATTTCTTCGTATTTTTCATCCCATGCAAATATATTTAATGTTACATATACTTTTTTTTCTAGTTCATGTGCATACTTTATCGTATTTTCCAAATCTTCGTCTTTCATTTCTGCTCTTGTTCGTAATGATAATGATGATGTTCCACAGTATACAGCATCTGCTCCATATAAAAATGCTATTTTAGCTTTCTCGAATGAACCTGCTGGTGCTAATAATTCTATCTTTTTCATGTTTCATTTTACCTCTTTACTTTTTCGTTTATTCTATTATATAAGCCTTTAAATTTCTTGTCAATAAATTTTTTATTTTGATATGACTAGTATTGCTTTCTTAATTATGTTATAATATAATTACATAAAATATTTCAGGAGGTTGTTATGGAAAAAAATGATTTTAAACATAATTTAAAATATCCAAAAGTATATACTAATCCAGAACAAAAAGATATAGAAGAAAAATTTTTTCATTTATTAGATGACTTTCAACAAAGTAACTCATTCAAAAATAGAGAATTCTTATGTTATTTAACCTCAGCTATTTATTTAACTTATAGAGAACTTTTTCCACAACTTAACATATATATCCCATTTAGAACGAAAAGTGATACTAGTTTTATTAAAAATGTCCAAAAAGAATTTTGTGCATTTATAAAAGATAAAGATGCTGAATCTTCTTTTGATACTACTCCTATTCTAAAAGATATATCTGGTCTTAAAATTGTCTTAAATAATATTAACTTTGCGCTTCCCTCAACTCAAGCATCTGAAGAACTATTTAATGATCCAGAAATCATACAATTAATAGGAAGAAATAATGATAATCAAACAAACCAAAATAGATATACAAGATGTAATAATTTTAATTTTATTGATCAGGTAAATGACTATATTCAATCTCCTATTAAAAGTGGAAAACAATATTTAGAATTAAAAAAAGAGTTACTTGAAAGAATTATTAATATAACTCCATCAGAATTCACCGAAGAACGAAAACCACAGGCTTCTTTTGCTCAACTCCTTGACGAAACTCAATATCAATATGATTATTTTTGTCAAGGAAATAATTTTCCAATTAAAGTATCTGAACTGGAAATTACCCAACTAAAAAAATTATTAAATGACTTACGTTCTAGAATTGATGATCAACTTCACTTTGTTATTTTAAGAAAAACTCTACCTATTGTCTTCAATTCTCCACTCATTAGAAATGTTTTAAAAACTTCATTTCAAGAAGATAAAGAAACATTAAAACCTAATGGATTTCAAGCAAAATATCTTAATCTGCATACTCCTTTTGGCCCTATTGAAGTACAGTCTCAATCCAATAAAGCCTATTATACTGCTACTAAGGGAAGTGCATACCACAGTGGAATGAACGGAAAAACAGTCCCTATTCAAGATTTCTTTGAATTAGTTGATCCAAATGATGAGCATGATATTTCTTATTACTTAGATGCACTAGATTCTTTTTCTGCGGACAAATTAATTTCTCCTTATGAAATACCTGAATTTGAAACAAAAGAAGACTTTAAAGAATTTTTAAAAACACCTGATGGAACAGCTTACTTAGTCTCTGAAAAATATCGTGAAATGATGGAACACATTCAAATAAAAGAAACCATACAAGTAGGTTCTAGCACCTTAAATGCAAACGAATACTTATTTTCTACTGCATTAGCTTTATCTCCTTATATGAACGTATGTAGTTCTAGTCATACTTCATTTACTACCGCTGGTATTCATCATAAAAAAGTAATTGGTGAATTTGCAGAAATTCTAAGAAAACGAGATTCTAATACTTGTCTAAGAGATTTATTAATTCGAAGACTTGAACAACTAATTGAACATCCAAAAAAATTTAGTGGAAAACTAGATCCCTACTTAAAAATCGTTAAGGAACATGATAAAGTTGCTACAAAATTGCCAAAAGATATTTCCAAAAAAAATATTATCAATTTTGGATACAAACTTAGAAATAAACAAAAATTTCATCCTAATGATAAAACAATAGAAGCATCTAATTTAGGTTTAGTCATATAAAAATAAAAACGAAAAAATCAATAAACATTGATTTCTTCGTTTTTTCTATTTATATCGGCTAATAGCCAATCCATCTCCCACTTCTAAGATCTCAGTTATAAGACTTGGATTCTCACTAACCGCTTGAATATATTCTCTTAAGCTTCTAACAGCTGTACGTTGTTTATGTTTGTTATAATCCCCTAATACATATCCTTTATATAAAACATTATCAGCAAAAATAACACCTTTTGGCTTTATCTTTTTCAATGCTTCTTGTAAGAAAAAAGGATATTTTCCTTTTGCTGCATCAATAAAAACAACATCATATTTTTCTTTCAACGTAGGTAAAATCTCAACAGCATCGCCTTCATAAATGTGAATTTTATCTTGTACACCTACTTGATTAATATTTTCTTTTGCCTCTTCAATTCTTTCTTTGTCTCGTTCAATCGTATCTATCTTTCCATTTTCTGATAAAAACTTTGTAAAACACATAGCCGAATATCCTACAGCTGTACCTATTTCTAATATTCTTTCTGGCTTCATTTGTGTTAAAATTTTCTCCATCACAACTAGGGTATCATCCATGACAATAGGAATATGCTCTGCTAATGCCTTCTGTTTTATTTTTTCTAACGCCTGTTGATTCATTGTTGCTCCTCCTTAACGTCTATTGGCTCTTTCTCTTTCTTTGCTATCTAGTATCTTCTTTCTTAAACGAATAGACGATGGTGTTACCTCTACTAATTCATCATCTTGAATAAATTCAATCGCTTTTTCCAAAGACATCTGAATTGGTGGTACTAAACGAAGTGCTTCATCTGAACCAGAAGCTCTTGTATTGGTTAAATGTTTTTCTTTACATACATTAATGGCTAAATCTTCTCCTCTTGAATTTAATCCAACAATCATTCCTTCATATACTTCAACACCTGGTCCAATAAATAAATCACCTTTGTCTTGTGCATTATATAATCCATAAGTCACTGATTTTCCATTTTCAAAAGCTACAATTGTTCCTCTTACTCTAGCTTGAATATCTCCTTTAAATGGTTGATAGCAATTGAAGATGTGATTCATTGTACCTTCTCCCTTAGTATCGGTTAAAAATTCAGTACGATATCCAATTAGTCCTCTTGCTGGAATGTTAAATTCAATTTTTGTATGTCCTGGTTCTGCTGGTTCCATATTTACCATTTCCGCTTTTCTTCTTCCTAATTTCTCAATAACATTACCTACACAATCATCTGGTACATTTACCACTAAACTCTCAATTGGTTCAGATTTTACCCCATCTATTTCTTTGATGATAACTTTTGGTCTAGAAACTAAAAGTTCAAATCCTTCTCTTCTCATTGTTTCAATTAAAACAGATAAATGTAACTCTCCTCTTCCTGATACTTCAAAAGAATCGGGAGAATCTGTTTCTTTGACTCTTAATGATACATTTCTTTCTAATTCTTTAAAAAGTCTATCTCGAATATGTCTTGACGTAATAAATTGTCCTTCTTTTCCTGCAAATGGTCCATTGTTTACACTAAATGTCATAGAAACAGTTGGTTCATCAATATCTACAAATGGTATTTTTTCTGGATGATTAAAATCACAAATGGTATCTCCTATGTTGATATCTGGTAATCCTGCTAATTCAATAATATCTCCAGCTTTTCCTTCTTCTACTTCTACTTTGTTTAAACCAACATGAGTATACACTTTAGCAATTCTTCCCTGTGTTATTTTATCTTCTTTTCCACAAATCGAAACTGGCATACCTGTTTTGAGCATTCCTCGTTCAACTCTACCTACAGCAATTCTTCCTACATAATCATCATAATCAATGTTAGAAACTAACATTTGTGCTGGTCCTTCTTCATCACAATTAGGAGCTTGAATTGTATTAATCATGGTTTCAAATAAACAATTTAAATCTTCTGTTTCTTCCTGTAAATCCATTTTGGCAATTCCATTTTTAGCTGAAGCATAAACAACAGGAAAATCTAATTGTTCATCACTTGCTTCTAGTTCAATAAATAATTCGATGACTTGGTCAACTACTTTTTCTGGCGTTGCACCTGGTCGGTCAATTTTATTGATGACTACAATTGGCTTTAATCCTAGTGCTAGTGATTTTTTCAACACTTCTCTGGTCTGAGGCATAGCCCCTTCAAAGGCATCGACTAATAACAAAACACCATCTACTGTTTTTAACACTCTTTCTACTTCTCCACCAAAATCAGCATGTCCTGGTGTATCCACAATATTTATTTTTACTTCTCCATGCATAACTGATGTATTTTTAGAAAGGATGGTAATCCCTCTCTCTTTTTCCTGATCATTGGAATCCATTACTCTTTCTTGTACTTGTTCATTTTCTCTAAATATATGACTTTGTCTTAATAAGGCATCGACTAATGTCGTTTTCCCATGATCTACGTGTGCAATGATAGCAATATTTCTAATATTTTTATTATTCATTTCTTACTCCTTCTCTTAAAAATCTATAAAATTATACACCGTTTTTCTTATTTTGTCAATTCTAGAATATGTTCCATAATCTCTTGTGTAATCTTCTCTAAAACTTCTTTATCTTTTGTTCCCTTATATTGACGATAGTCCAGTGGCTTTCCATAGGTAATGGTAACTTTTCTATTGTTCTTGGTTCCACCTTTTATCCCACATGGAAGTACCTTCGCTCCACTTCTTACCGCAAAAAATGCCACACCATCTTTTATCTTTTTCCCTTTTTCTAATCCATTTCTTGTCCCCTCTGGGAATAATGCTATACATTGACCTTCTTTCAATGCTTTTAACGACTCTTTAATGGCTGTTATATCTTTTTCATTTCTTTTTACATGGATAGCTTCAAATACATTTCCTAAAAAATTTAAAAATGGATTTTTAGCTAATTCTTCTTTAGCTAAAAAACGCATTTCTCTTTTGGCTGTGCATACAATTAATGGTGGATCTAAATAGTTTCTATGATTTCCACAAAAAATAAGAGGCTCTTCTTTAGGTATGTTCTCTAATCCTATCACTTCTACTCTATAATAAATCTTAAACCATAGATAGATTGCTCCTCTTACTGTTCCTTTAATAATCGATTTTATTGGTTCTATCATTTCCTTTTTCTCCCTTCTATTCTCCCTGATTGCCCCCTGTTTGTTCTTGTATGATTTTTACGATTTGATTGGTGACTTCTTCTATTGTCATATTGGTAGTATCCAAATAAATAGCATCGTCTGCTTTTTTTAATGGTGCTATTTCTCTTGTCGAATCTCTTCTATCTCTATCCATTATATTTTTCAATACTTCTTCATACGATGTTATTATCCCTTTTTCTTGATTTTGTTTCACTCTTCTTTTTGCTCGTTCTTCTGCTGATGCATCTAAATATATCTTTACATTAGCATGGGGAAATACCACCGTTCCAATATCACGTCCTTCCATAATTACTTTTTTTCCTTTTGCTATTCCTCTTTGCACCGCTAATAATTTATTCCTTACTGTTTGTAAGACGGAAATCTGAGATACCAAATTGGTTACTTCATTTTCTCTTATTTTTTGTGTTACCTCTTTACCATTCAAAAAGACTTCACCATTTTCCTTAATCTCTATTGTTATTTGATTTAACATTTCTGTTATCTCTGTTTCTTTCTGCCAATTAATCCCCTCCTGAAGTATATTTAAAGCAACACATCGAAAGGTTGCTCCTGTATCAATATAAATTAAACCCAATTTTTTTCCTACTAATTTTGTGATAGTTCCTTTACCACTACCTGCTGGCCCATCAATGGCAACAATAAATGACATCTTAATCTCTCCTTTTGTGATATGATATTGTTATTCTTCTGGAACATAAATATTTTTAACTACTACTTCTAATTGAACCACATTCATAGCTGTCAATTTTTCAATTTCTTTTTTTGCTTTTTGCTTAAATTCTTTCATTCCTTCCATAACTTTATAGCCATAAAGAATAGTAACTTCCATATAGATTTTAGCCCCATCACCATAATTTTCTACTCTAGTCTTTAAAATTTTATAAATCGATGGTGTTTGTGTCGCTAAATAATCTAAAATTTGCCTGAATACCAAATCAGAAATAGTAAATCTCCCCATATAACTAAAGGTTGGTCTAATAATAGATTTTTCTGATATATATGGTTTTTTTCCTTTTCCCTTAGATTTAAAAATTTGAAGTGGATCTAATAGATATCCAGAAAAATCCTTTTTAATTTCAAATGTAGGAACTGGTATCACATGTTTTCCTTCTGTTACTCTAATTCTTCTAGCTGTTTCCATCTCTTGTTGGGTTGCTACATCAGTAATATAAGTTGTTTCTGAAATTTCTGGTAGTCCTAAATTGGTAGCAATTTTTTGTACCATACCATCTGATGTCCCTAAAATTAAAATACTTTGTGGTTTATATTTTTTTAAGGCCTTGATAATTTCATCCTTCTCTTTTTGTTCATAAAAAAGGGCATGCTTAACTGTGGCTACTTTAGTAGAAGCTTTTTTAGCTGATTCTCCTGCTATTACTTCATTATCTTTAATTAATAATCCATCATCAATAATAAAATGTGTATCTTTTTCTCCTGCTACCATCTGTGCTCGATAACTTTTTCCTGTTCCTGATGGTCCAACAAAAGCATAAACTTTTATTTTATTAGCAAATGGCAAGATTTCTTTTATCTCTTTTAATAACATCTTTTTCTCCTTTTATCCCTAGTCAAATCTTACAAATTTTTTCTTCTCAACTGCCCACAGGCAGCATCAATATCAGAACCTAATTCTCTTCTAATCGTTGCGACAATTCCTTGTTCATTTAAATAATCTCTAAATTTTATGATATTTTCATTTGTACTTTTCACAAATTGTCCATTCTCAATCTTATTAATGGGAATTAAATTCACATGACATAACATTCCTTTTAATAAATGCACTAATTCTTTTGCATCTTCTATATGGTCATTATTATCTTTAGCCAAAGCATATTCAAATGATATTCTTCGATTCGTTTTTATGATGTAATTTCGGCAGCTTTGTAATAATTCTTCTATGGGATATCTTTGGTTAACTGGCATCATTTTACTTCTTTTTTGATTATTTGTTGCATGTAAAGAAATAGATAATGTACATTGAATATTTTCCTCTGCTAATTGGTTGATTTTAGGCACTAAACCACTAGTTGAAATACTAATATGTCTTGCTCCTATATTTAACCCTTTAGAATGATTCATTATCTTAATGGCATTGACTACATTTTCATAATTATCGAATGGTTCTCCAATTCCCATAAATACCACATTATTGATCTTTTCTCCTGTATCTTGCTCTACAGATAAAATTTGTTCTATAATTTCTCCCTTGGTCAAATTTCTGATAAAATTAATACCTGTAGAAGCACAAAATTTACATCCCATCTTGCAGCCAATTTGTGAAGATACACATAGACTATTTCCATGATGGTATCTCATTAATACTGTTTCTATCGCATTTCCATCTAATACATCAAATAAATATTTGATTGTTCCATCTTTAGATTCTTGTTTTTTCATGATCTTAAAATGACCTAGGGTATAATATCTTTCTAGTTTTTCCCTTAATGGCAAAGATAAATTTGTCATTTCATCAAATGATTTTACTTTTTCTTTATATAGCCACTGAAAAATTTGCTCTGCACGAAATGGCTTTTCTCCTAGTTCTTTTAATTCTTCTTTTAACTCTTCTAATGAATAATCTTTTATGTTTTTCATTCTTTTCCCTCTTTTTGCTTATTATATCTACTCATGACTAAGATGTCAATTACAGATGGAATTTTCTAATCATAACTTCTTTTATTTCTTTAGCACATAATACTAAACCAATGATAAAATTTAAAATCGAAATCCCACTAGCGATTACACTTAACATCTTTTTTTGTCCTCCATGTTCTGCCATCAACATAATGGGTAAAATACTAAAAAATACAATAACGAGTTGATACATAGCATATTTCATATATTTTTTATAACTAATGATTGTCAGAATTAACATCGTCAAATTAGCTACCATAATCATAATAGGAATAGCTATATGAATAGACCATCCTTGAAAACCTATTTTATCATCAATATATATCATAAATAACGAAAGAATAATCATTTGTAGTAATACATGTCCTGCTATATTAATATTTTTTCTTATGGAATAAATAACGGTAATCCAACTATATAAAATACCAGCATTGACTAATCCTGCCCACGGAAAATTAGGAGTAGTCAATTTATTGATTATGACTAATATCAGTCCGATTCCTATTGAGACACTAACGAATATTTTTATGATTTTATCACTTTTTTTAGCTTTAATCTTTTGAGGATATATCATCTAAAACACCATTGCTTTCTATTTCAATTTTCATTCCTTTTTTTCTTAAAAATTCATAAAATCTTTTTTCTATATGATTATCTTGTAAAATGGAAGTAAAGGTAAATGTCATTTTATTTTCAAATGTACAACTAGAACATTTAATCTTTTCTACAGGCTCTGGTGCAATTAACATTAAAAAATAATCGATATAATCTTTGTATTTGCCTATGATACCAATTCTTCCTATATTAGAAAATGTAGTTGTGGTATATTTTCTAATTTCTATATAACTTAATCGAACAATAGCTTTTTTGATCACTAATGGAATAAGTCTAACTAAAGGATTATTGCCAATTTTTACATTTGTTGACATCGTTTTTATAATTTCTTCTTCGATTAACTTTTGACTAAAATCTTGTTTAACAAAATTTAATATTTTTTGGAAATTGTCTAATTTGTCTTTTTCCATTTCTGCTTCTACTGTAATATAAGAAAAGAAATTTGATATCGTCTTAGAAGCAAAATACTTTTTTAAATTAACTGGTATACATACCTTGATCGGTTTCTTTCCAGCCGTTATTTTATAATTTTCCTGATAGATACTATAAATTAACACCGCTGTTAAATATTGTGTAATGGTTGCTTGTTGTTTTTTACATTCTTCTTTTAGGGCCTCAACATCTACTATTTCGTGTATAACACTAATGGCTCCTAATCTTATCTTTTTTCCCTTTATTCGATACGCTTTTTTACTAGAAGCATTTGATTTCGCTTTTTTATCATAATTTTTAATATAACTATCTTCTGTATTATATTCTATTCTTTTTATTTTTCGCTCTTCTTCATGAAATACTTGTGGATACATTAGTTCCAAATACGTATAAATAATTTCTTTAAAAAAGGTTGTTCCACTGTTACCATCTGTTAGGGAATGAAAAATATCAATATTGATTTTATTTTCAAAATAGGTAACTTTAAATAAATAATCATTATTTCGTTTACTATCTATATATTGACAAGGATAATCTTGTTCTTCTTCTACAATTGGCTCTTTGGTATTCTGTTCTAAGTAATACCAAAATAAACCTGGTTTCATTCTTACTTTAAATGATTGGTATTTTTTTAAAGCCTGCTTTACTGCTTGTTCTAATACATTAGGATTTATTTTTTCCTTTAACACAGCTGATAAACGGAAAACTGTACTATATTTTTTCCCTGTTGATATAGGGAAAATCTTAGCTGAATTATCTAACCTTCTCCAATATAATCCATTTTCTTTTTTATTTTTCAATCTATCTCCCCTCTTGCCATTTTAGTATTGGATATCCTTTATTGACTTTATTGGAATCAAAAGTATAATCTTCTCCTAACTGGGCAATCATATCCTCTGCTTGTAATTTTTCTCTTGTAACTTTTGCTATTCCTGATACTGTCCCACTATTCCATCCATATCCCTTACTAACGCCACAACCATCTATCCAAAAACAGGATTGGAATGATGTAAAACTTCCTCCGTTATCTACTAAATTACCTAAAATTGCTCCTTTGTCATTCGTCTGATTTGATGGATTATTGATTGTACCCACATTATAACAGTTGGTTATTTGAGTATAACAATTACCTGAACTAAGCAGACTTCCTACTGCACAAATACCTCCAAAGCGAATCCTACCGAATATTTCCTATACCTGTTAAATAACCTGTATTATAACAACTACTTATTTTATTGGTTCCTCCAATGGCATTAGCATAGGCACAAATTCCACCAACCCATCCATCTTTATTGGTTGCATGATATTTTGCTTCTATTGTTCCTTGGTTAATACATTTTAATATTTGGGTATTTTTCGTTGGACAACCAATAATTCCTCCAACCCAGTTTCCTTGTATATAACCTGCATTTTCACACTCTTCTATTGTACTGCCACTAGCTGATCCGCACAAACCACCAATAGCACAACCATGCCTACTTGTATGATTATTTAAATAGTATATCGTTACATCTGAATAACATCCAAATAATGTGGAATTTTCACTCTTACCTACAATTGCTCCTGAATAGCTTCCTGCATAAATTACTCCCTCTTTTACCTTTAAATTTTCAACACGAGCATTTAGAAGATAGGAAAATATTGCTTGTTGTGCCAATACAGTGTCTCTTTCTGCATTATTAATATACAAACCATAAATTGTTTTTCCCTTTCCTTCAAATGTTCCTGAAAAGTTTCCTTTTATTGGTTCCCATGATTCAGCATCTGCACTAAAACTAATTGAACCATCAGCATTTTTTGTATATTTTCCTTCGTTTAAATTAATATCATTGACTAAGGTGACTCTTCTTCCTTTAAATGTTCTTCCTTCATTGACTTTTTTCTTAAAGTTCTTCATATCCTCTGCTGTCTTAATTTCCATATCTTCTGTTATGCCTGTTACTTGTTTAGTTCCTACCTGATATCCTCCCTCTTGATCTTTTACAACTACACAATAATTGACATTTTTATCTATTGTTTTTTGAAGAATGTATTTTCCCTCTTGTTTTGGCGGTATATCAAGCTTCTCTCCATTTAAGCTAATCTCTGAAACTTCTTTTTCATAACCTATTTCTATGGTTATTGTAGCTTGAACAAATTCTTCATTCATTTGTGGCTCTGAAATAGTAATGATAATGTTTTCATTAATGTTTCCTAATCCTAAACTTTCCCCTATTTTAGGAACAGATGGATCAATGATAAAATTCCATCCATCTACTGACACAATATTTCCTGGTAGACGTATCATACCTTCTTCTGCTAATTTCTGATCAAGATAAGCTTCCTTATAATTAGCATCTGTTTGTTTTTCCATAATTACTTCATTACATACTAACATCAATTTTTCTTTAGCTTGTTCTTCAGCACTTGTTTTCTTTGCTGTTTTTGCCTTACTTAATATACCATTTTCTCCTGTTAATGTTACAATAGTTATTCCTACAATAATCAATAAAACTATAATTGTCACTACAAGTGCAATTAGACTAATCCCCTTATTTCGTTTCAACATGCTCATTTGTTATTTTCCCCTTTCCTATCTTTTGTATTTCATTCATTTTTATTTTACTGTAACGAATAAATTATTTCAAGATATCTCCCTATTTTTTCTTAACTTTTCATGACTGCCTGACAGATTTTAAATGAGTCTCGCAATCCCTTAAAATGACTGGTATGATCTCCTTTTTTATATATCGTTTGTATGTCTACTTCTAGCATATCCATTTGATTTTTTATGCAGTAAATTAGCATATTGGTTTCATATTCAAACCCTTCTCCACGAATTTGTTCAAATTCCTGTAGGTAGGCAAATGGAATAGCTCTTAGTCCTGTTTGAGTATCTTGTATTTTCTTTTTCATTTTTCTTTCTAGAATATGGCTAAAAATCAAATTTCCTATTTTCCTCTGAAAAGGAACATTTTTACCATAAAAATTTCTGCTCCCTAATATTATACTCTTTTCATTTGTTAAAAACACATGATATATGTTATTAATATCTTCGATACTATGTTGTCCATCGGCATCTATGGTTATGATCCCTATATTATCCTGAAAATGTTCTCGGCAATAATGCATTCCTGTTTTTATTGCCATTCCTTTTCCCTGATTGTTTTCATGTTCTAATACAATAACATTATGCTCAAGTTCTTTAAATATATCATGATTTAAACTTCCATCATTAATAACAACAATGTGTGCATAACCATTTTCTTGTAATTGTTGTATCATACTTTTTAATCTTTCATCTGGATTATAAGCAGGAATCATAATAATTATGTTTTTTTTCTTATCCACTTATCTTCTCCTTATCTTCTTCAACCTTATCTTTTATATCTGTTTCTATCTTCAACAGTATTCCTTTTGTCCACTTTTCTTGTTTTACCATTTGTTCTAATTTTTCTCGTGCTTCTTCTGAAAAAATATGTTGATATTCCGCAAAAAAACTATCGTCAATGTAAATGATATACAGATAATCATACTGTTCTTCTCTTAATTTTTTTACTAGTTCTTCCTCCGTTATAACCATTTTATAATATACTCCTGGTGTATGATATTTCCCTATATTCCACTCATATAACAAATTGGTTTGTATTGGCGAAATCAAAAACCTGGTTTGCATAAATTCAGTTCCATAATCTAAGCTTTGGTCAATAAGATAAACCTTATCCGTTTCCTCTACCTGACTCATGATTTCCTTAGCATTACTAATCGTGATATCCTTGATGAGTGGTCTATCCTCTTTTCTTCCTAATCCATTTTGAAGTAATCCAATACATAAACAAGATAGAATAAGGGTTTTTGCCTTACTATTTTCTAAAAGAAAATAGATTAAATTTAATGTCATAGCTAACAAATAGGTAGACACATATCGTTCAAATCCCATTAGCATTTCTCCTTGTTCTTTTTGAAAGACAAACATAAATACCATCAAATGGCTTATTAAGTATAAGAAAAATCCCAAATTGATACTGAGAAAATTGGAAATACTATCTTGTTTTTTCTTCTTTATGACCAAACCAAGCAGATACAAACTATCAACAACCAAAACAATCATTATGGATGTACGATAATAACTTTTTTCTGTGATTGGTACATGAAATAATGCTTCTCCAAAACGTTTAGTTATCTCTTTATTTCTTTCCTTTGCTCGTTCATGGAAAGTAACTGTTTTAATCAATTCGGCTATATCTATATTGGCTACACTGTTTTTGTCATGTCTATCATCTATTTGCTTTCCATTTTGTGTATAGTATAGTTTCCAACTAACATTCGTTACGATGATAACTACCAATAACATTCCTATCATGAAAATATGTTTTTTAATGTTTTTCCTTTCTTTTTTGTTCTGAAATAAAATCATTACTTTTTTAAAAAATAATTGCATAATGACGATTCCTGCCAATAATATTCCATTTGTTTTGATTAATGTAATAGAAATGAGCAATATCGTAATGACAAGATAATCTTTTTTATCCTTTATGGAATACATTAAATACATAAGTACCGCAAAAATAATGCCTAAGATACAATCCACTGACAAATTAGTTAACTCATAATAAAATAATGTACTAGCAAAATATGTTAATGCAATAACAAAAACTATTTTTAACAGTGAAGTCATACAGTAACTTTCTTTTTTAAACAAAGGCATAACGGCGGTAAATATCAAGGTTATCATGGCAAAATAGGTAACACCTTCATGAAAACCTCCATTAAACCTACAAAATAGGTATTCTGCTATTGCTGTAAATGGTGGATAAATTAAATGTATCCCATCTACTTGAACATTAGCCCACAAACAGGATTTATTTAGCATAACTTTTAGATTTGTGCCCCAAAACATAAATTCATCATAATAAGCAAATTGCGTATCATTAACCAAAACATATATGACAAACAAGATGAGTATATAGATTAGCGTAGGAAGTGTCAAGAGTTCCTTTATATTTTCTTCTTTTTTTATTAATTTTCGTATAACATAAAGGCTAGAAACAAATGATAATATTCCCACTACATATGTACTTATCCATAATACATTCATCAAACCCAAAAAATAACTTAGTATGATTATACCAAATACAGCTATTGCAATAGCCTCTTCCTGTTTTATATTGAGTTTTATTTTTATGCTAAAACTTAATGATAATATTATCAGCATTATAATTAACCATATCATGCTATTTTCCCCTTAAATTACTTTTTTTAATTGTACTTTGTTATATTGATCTAAGCATACCTGGTAAAGCATATCGTCTTGGATAACTTCATGTTCAAAAAGAGTTCTATACTTATTTCTAAAGCTCCCTTCCACTTTATACACATAAACATAAGTATAGTTTTCCTCCATTAATGTATGTTCAAATTGCTCTTTTGTACCAGTAACTCTTGCCTCATGATTAGCAATATCCATTTCCATAAATTCATATTGGTTTAATGTTAAGACAAAAGGAGTAAATACATCAGAAACATAAAAAATCTTGTCTGTTGGTAAAAATATCGTTTGAAATCTCGACATGGCAGTATACTCAGCTTTTTGTTCAATCAGTTCTTGTATATATTCTTCTTTATGAATATATTTTTCTTTGATTACCTCTTTAGGCATAAATATTATGGTTACAACAATTAGCATATACCATACATTAATTTTATTTTTCTCCTTATTACATAATACTATATGATTTAACATTAACCATGATAATAACATAGTAGACACATATCTTCCATAACAAGCTAATGTAATGGCTTCATGTTCCATAAATATGGTTACATACATCCATAGTAAACCGATAAGAAAAAGTATAGAACAGATTGCATGTCCAATCATTATATATTGGTAATTTTTTTTCTCATTTTTATCTTTTCTATCTTGATATAGATAAATTGAATAGGCAATTAATAATAATATACTATGTAATGGTGTTAAATGACGTACAGTAATTTCCTCTTTCTCATAAAAAGCTTTCATATATTCTTGTGATATTTTCTGAACATCTTTGTTTTGATTCATTTGTACAACATTGTTAAAATTCCATTCTGTACCACTTTTTGCAAAATTTATTTTCATATACCAAGCACTTGTCAAAATGATAGGCAAAATAAGCACAATTAAGGTTGTTTTTATCTTCTCTTTCATTTTTACTTGTTTGATTACTTCCATTACCATAAGAACAATAGCAAAAACTATACCTGTTGTCTTTGTTAAGGCCAGAGCTGTTATCATACAAGATAACATTACCTTTCTATATATCTTATTTTCATCCTCTTTACTGATGAGCCATAATCCTATAGCAAATAAAATGCCCAATAATCCATCAACTAAAATATTACAAAAAAAGTCTTCATAAAATATCATGGGCGTTGTTATGATGATCCATACCATAAAAATTAAATTTTTACATTTTTTCTTGACTTGTACTTGTTTGGTGATTGGTATCATGATGGATAGATATAATATATTCTGTGCTATAATGATTAAATCTTCCACATATTCGCCTTTTAATGTTAATAACATGTATTGAAAACATGCTGTAAATGGAGGATATTCATTAAATGAAACATGCGAATTTTCCACTGTTCCATATCCATTATAGGTAAACATATTTTTTACCATTAATCCCCAATGATTAAATTCATCATAATCAGCCAGAATTCTGTGGCTATTCATGATAATAAATACCATGAATAAGGCCATATAAATGAATAGCCCTGGGGTAAAAATCTTTTCTAATTCTTGTTTACATTCTTTCTTTTTTATTTTTCCTAACAGATATATTCCATTATATACAATAGAAATAACAGACAAAATTTCTACCATAAGCACACCCAGATTTAGCTGATCCAATAATCCTGCTATATATATGACAAGTATCATAAAAATAACAGCAATTGGTATGGTTTCTTCTATCCTTTTGTCTAATAAATTTCTTACTGACATAGAAAGGGAAAAGATGATCATAAATAATATAATAAATTCCATCATTATCTCCTATTGATTTGTATTTTTATTGCGCAATAGTATATGAAAATGTCGTATTCCATCACGTATTGTTTTTAAATGTGGTTTTTTCTTCCTACCATCTTGATAAAAATTAATGGGTACTTCACATATTTTCAACTTGTTCTGACTCGCTTTTATTAACATTTCACTAGCATATTCCATACCTTCTGCTTCACAATTTAGTGCCATAATCGCCTCATTGTTATACCCTCTTAGGCCACAATTAAAATCATTTACCTGTACTCCAAATTTCTTTTTTCCTATATATGATATTATAGGAGTTCCGATATATTTATGGGATAATTTCATCGCATGTTTCTCCATTTTCCCTAAATAACGGTTTCCTATGACAATATCATATCCTTCTCTTAGTTTTGTTAAAATGGGTAAGATTTCTAGAAAATTATAACTATCATCCGCATCTCCCATAATTACATATTTTCCTTTTGCTACTTTTGTTCCTTCTCTTAATGCGTTCCCATATCCCTTCTTCTTTACCTTTTGTAATCGTACCCCTGTTTTTTTTATTATTGATAAAGAATTATCCTCACTTCCATTATCCGCAATTATCACTTCTCCATCTATCTTGTTTTCTGTTAGAAATCGTTGTGCTTTTTTTATGCATATACCTATTGTTTCCTCTTCATTTAAACATGGCATCAGTATAGTTAGCTCCATTTTTCCCCCTATATTTATTGTTTATGATTCTTTCATTTCTATTAACGTTAAAATTTCTTCATACCCTTTTTGATTCAATTCTTCACTACTATTTTCTTCTATCATCCAAATATGCCCTGCCTGTTCATATTCTTTTACTTCAATTTGTCCACCTACTTTTTCTGCGTTTTCTTTTAGGCGTTGTACATCTGGATTTAAGATATCATTTGTGCCTGTTAAAATGATAATATTTTTTAACTTTGATACATCTCCTTCTATTGGGTTTACTAAATAACTATCCATCCCCTCTTCTCCTGCATACATCATTCCTGCCAATTTTAATGTTTCTTTATTTAATTGTTTATCTCTTTTTTGTACTTCATTAATGGCTGGATTGGTTAATCTAACATCTAACCAAGGTGAAATAAGAATGGTTCTCATTGGCATAGGTAAGCTTTCTTCTCCTACTTTTTCTGCTAATGCTAATGCTAGTCCACCTCCTGCTGAATCTCCCATTAAGATTAAGTTTTTCGCATCCATTTGATGAATTATCTCTTGATACAGTGGTACTACCATGTTAAATACATCGTTGTAGTCATATTTGGGTGTTAATGGATAATCTGGAAAAATAACCGTTGCTCCTGTATCATTAACTAGTTTTTTAATAAATTTCCAATGTTGCTTAGTAGCTTCTGCCACATAAGAACCTCCATGAAAATATAATATGTTTATCTTAGATTTTTCTTGTTTCCTAGGGGTAATGATAAATATATTTCTGCTCATAAATTGCTCTGTTTTTATTTGACAGTCTCTGTGTAAATCCTCTGGTACTGTACTTTGAATATCAGCAATCAAATAATAAGCAATTAGTCCTAGAAAAATGATGATAATGATGAATACAATCCCTATGCATATTTTGGCTTTTTTCATTATTTTCTTCCTCTTCGTGTTTTGTTTTTTTTATTTTATCATAATCCTAAAAAAATAACAATAAAAAATTTCTTAAGTTTCTACCTTTCTTATTTAACAAAAAAGTTGGTTTATCTTTATCTCTAAATCTAAACCAACTCTTTATCATTTTCTTCCTTTATCCAAACAATCCACGCTTTTTAACAGGAGGCTGTTCATTCATCGTTTTAGCTAACTGCATTAGCAATTCTCTTTGCTCTTTTGTTAATCTTTTAGGAGTCTGAACGGTTACAGTAAAAATAAAGTCGCCTATATTACTGGTGTTAACCGATTTAAATCCTTTATTGCGAATAGTGAATTTTGTACCTGTTTGCGTACCATCTGGAATTTTATATTTTTCTTTCGTTCCGTCTACCATCGGAATTTCCAATTCAGCACCTAAAGTTGCTTGTGTAATGGTGATTGGAACTTCACACCATACCTGATTTCCTTTTCTTGTATAAATACTATGTCTTTTAATTTTTACCGTAATGTATAAATCTCCTTGTGGTCCACCTTTTTCTCCTGATTCACCTTCACCTCTCAAGACAACGGTTTGGTTATCGTCAATTCCTGCTGGAATCTTTACTTTAATTTTAGGTTGTTTTCTTACCGTTCCTTTTCCTTGACATCTTTCACATGGTTCTTTGATGATTTCTCCTGTTCCATGACATACTGTACAAGTTCTTTTCGTTTGCATTTGCCCTAAAATGGTATTTTGAACTTGTGTCACTTGACCTGTACCATGGCACATCGTACATTCCATTTTAGAAGTTCCTGGTTTTGCACCACTTCCATGACAAGTATCACAACTTTCATTTCTAGTAATGATTATTTCCTTTTCTACGCCTAAAAATGCTTGTTCAAAAGTAATCTCAATACCTAAATTTAAATCAGCACCTTTCCTTGGACCAGTTTGTCTTCTTGATGAAGTTCGACCTCCTCCAAATCCTCCTCCAAAAAAGGAAGAGAAGATATCGCCTAGATCGCCAAAATCGCCAAAATCTGAACTGCTATAAGAATAATAACCACCTTGACCGCCAAAAGGTCCTCCTGCTCCTCCAAAGCCTTGTGGTCCATCATGTCCAAATTGATCATACATCCTTCTTTTTTGTGGGTCAGATAAATTTTCATAAGCTTCATTTACTTCTTTAAATTTTGCTTCTGCATTGGCTTTATTATCTGGGTTTGCATCTGGGTGATATTTTTTTGCTAGTTTTCGATAAGCTTTTTTTAGCTCATCATCTGTTGCATTTTTACTGACACCTAATACTTCGTAATAATCTCTCTTGCTCGCCATTGTTTTTCCTCCTATTTCTTACAAATCGAATCAAAAACAAGTATTACTCGACAAGCAAGAAAAAAATCTTAAGATAATACGCTTGTATATCGAAAGATTCTTTTCGTAACTTAACGAAGTAAGACGATGTTTTTCATTCGATTTTATTTATTGTCTTCATCTTCTACTTTATAGTCTGCATCATATACATTTCCATCTGTATTTGTTTGCTCTCCTTCTGTTGTTTGCCCTGCATCTGCTCCTGTTGCTCCATTTGGATTAGCTGATTTATATAATTTTTCTGACATTTCATAAAATACTTTTGTTAATTTCTCTGTTGCTTCTTTAATTTTTTCTGTATCATTTGTTTCCACCGCTTTTTTGGTATTTTCTATTTCTGTTTCTACTTTTGCTTTTTCTTCACCACTAATTTTATCCCCTAAATCATTTAATGTTTTTTCACTATTATATATTAAACTTTCTGCATTATTTTTTACTTCAATTTCCTCTTTTTTCTTTTTATCTTCTTCTGCATGTGCTTCTGCATCTTTTACTGCCTTGTCAATATCTTCGTCAGTAAGGTTAGTTGAAGCGGTAATCGCTACGTCTTGGCTGTTTCCTGTTGCCATGTCTTTTGCTGATACATGAACAATTCCGTTGGCATCAATATCAAAAGTTACTTCTATTTGTGGTACTCCTCTTGGTGCTGCTGGAATTCCTGTTAATTGGAATCTTCCTAAGGTTTTATTATAAGCAGCCATTTCTCTTTCCCCTTGTAATACATGAACTTCAACAGAAGTTTGGCCATCTGCTGCTGTTGAGAAAATTTGAGATTTTTTGGTTGGAATGGTTGTATTTCTTTCAATTAATTTTGTAAATACCCCTCCATATGTTTCAATCCCTAATGATAGTGGTGTTACATCTAATAATACTAAGTCTTTTACATCTCCTGATAACACACCACCTTGAATTGCTGCTCCAATAGCCACACATTCATCTGGATTGATTCCTTTATCTGCTTCTTTTCCAGTAATTCTCTTTACAGCTTCTTGGACAGCAGGTACTCTTGTAGACCCTCCTACTAATAATACTTTATGAATATCACTTGGTGTTAAGCCTGCATCTTTTAAAGCTTGGTTAACTGGTCCAGCAGTAGCCTCAACTAAATCATGAATTAATTCTTCAAATTTTGCTCTTGTTAAATTAATATCTAAATGTTTTGGCCCTGTTGAATCTGCTGTAATAAATGGTAAATTGATTTGTGTTTGTTGTACACCAGATAATTCAATTTTTGCTTTTTCTGCTGCTTCTTTTAATCTTTGCATTGCCATTT
>CANOPF010000005.1 GCA_947568535.1 uncultured Clostridium sp.
AGAATAATCATTATATAGTGGTCAGTGTTGGAAATGGACTGTTTACAACTGGTGGCCATTTTATTGTTTTAACTGGTATTCAAGGAAATACAATAAGTGTGTATGACCCATATTTATATGCTGGAAAATTTGAAACAAGTACACGAAGAGGGAAAGCGACCGTTCAAGGAAGTACAGTGTATGTGACAGTAGAAAACTTTAAAAACTATGCTAATTATCAAAAGTTCTTTTGCTATGCCCATGAAGAAAATATAACAGTGAATCAAACACAAATAGTAACAACAGCTAATTATACAAGATATGTAAAGGCAAATGGAGGATTGAATGTGAGAAGTGAACCAAATGGATCCAGAATTGGTGGGTTAGCAAGTGGTACACGAGTAACAGTAGCAAAAACAAGCGGAAATTGGAGCCAAATTATCAATCCAATCAATGGATGGGTATGTTCAGATTATTTAGTAAGTTATGCTAATATACCAACACAAATACAAAATACGGTAGGAATAACAAAGAAATTAAGTCGAGATAGTATCTTATATGCCAATTCAAATTTAACAGGTATCAGGTACAATTATAAAGCAAATACGACCATAACAATATTGCAGAATATATCTAATACAATAGATAAAGTAAGAGTCAATGCAACTGGAAGAATTGCTTATATAAATAACAGTAATTATACTAATGTTGTAATTAGTAAGCCAAAAAGTACAGTAGGACAATATAAGAGTTTTAGAGGTAGAACTACATTGTACAGCAATAGTAATCTGACTGGGACTAGATATTCTTATTTACCACAGACTCAAGTTAAAATTGTAAGAAATGTATCTTCTAATGTAGACTATGTTTATGTTGTTAAAACAAAAAGATTTGCTTATGTAAGAACTAATAATTATAAATAAAAAATGAAAAGAGCAGAGCAGTATTTAATGAAGTCAACCCAAATTATTAGACAAAAAAGTTTAATAATTTGGGTTCATTTGATGTCTTCTTTTTAATTCTTCGTTAGCTCCATTTTCTAGGTAAGTACTATGAGTTAATATCATATTTAAGGTAGTTACCTCAACAAGATTATCACTTTAGAGTGATATTTTTTATTTTTTTGGCAAATTTAGATTGAGAACATTAGCTAATCTAGTTTAGAAATCCATATCTTTAGCCATATCGTTGAGATCTATTAAATGATTATTTTTATCAAGGATTTTAAATTCATAATTGCAAATTTTTGCAATTTGTAAAATTGTTTCAAAATCAGCTTGGCTGTTTTCCCTTTCATAACTTGAAATAGTATTATATGCTAGGTTTAGTTTATGAGCCAAATCTTTTTGTGTAAGTCCAGCTGATAATCTCATATTTTTCAATAAAATTCCAATCATAATCATTACACCCCATAATTATTATCACAAAATTGAAATCAATTATGAGAAAAATGCAAGAAACTTGCAATAACTAAATAAAAGTGATATAATGGAAAAAAGGATGTAGAAATGTTTAAAATAGATGAAAAGAGAATACAATCTTGTATAGAGCATAGGGATTATTGTTCTGCAATAGAGTATGCGATATTAGTTAGAGAAAAGTATAAGGATAAAGAAAGAGATTATTTTGAAAAAATAATAAGCTGTTTTAAAAGTGGTAAGTATAATATTTAGGCTTGTAGAAAATTAGAGTTTTTCGACAAATTTTAACACTTTTATTTTACATAATATGGTATAGTAAATTAAAGGAGATGATGTAGAATGAAAGAAGCCTATAGAAAATCTCTACAAATGATAAAAGTGTTAAGAATAAAGAATGCGAAAGAATATAACAAGTTAGTAGATAGTTACCTAATTTTAAATTTAGAAAGCTTAAAGTATATAACAGGAACAAGAACATTTAAGAAACTTAAAATATTAGCAGAGGAAGTCGTATAAGACTTCTTTTTTTGTCTTAGTTTCTCATAAGAAACCATATACATGCTATTATCAAAAAGGGAGATGATAACATGAAAAATTATTATGAAAAAAGTAAAAAAATCTTTATAAATAAAATAAAAGAAAATAGGAATATCAGAAAAGAAGAATGGGACAAATATGCACAAGAGAATTGTTTGTTTAGTACTAATACATTAATGTTTCATGTAAATGCTAAATCTTTTGAAGATTTAAAACAGAAACTTTCATAAACCAGAGGAAAATGTACATACTAAGGATGAGGTATTATGAGAGTAGAAATATTAATAAGACAGGTAAGAAAAAGTAAAGATATAAGTATTATAGAACTAGCGAAGATAACAAAATTATCTAAAGGCCATATAAGTAAAATAGAAAGAGGAGAAACAAGACCGACTATAGATACATTGGTAAACATTGCATTGGCTTTAAAGGTGGATGTATCTGAATTATATAAAATATATTATTAAGTACAGTTTATAAACTGTATTTTTTTAAAATACTTTTTTCGTAAAAGAAAATGGCGCTTTCGTAAAAGGTTTCTCATAAGAAACCAAATTCGAATTATTAAAAAAGAAGAAATATTTCAAAAAAATTAAAAAAGTTGCATAGTGGCCACTAGAGATTCAAATGTCGAATGTTGTAAAATTAACTCAGTATCAAAAAAAGAATACGTATTCAAACTAATAAAAAGGAGAATATGAGATATGAAAGATGTAGTATTAAATGAAATTAAAAAAGGATTAAATTGGAAGGAAAGAATTATACTTGCTTTATTTGGGGATTTGTTTTATTATGTATATAAAAAAGGTATGACGGATTGTTATAAGTACTATAATAGATAGTACTTTTTTCTGCTAACATCTGGTAAAGTTATATCTAAGTCAAATTGTTTTCCTCCTGAAATTACACCGTCAACATCAAGAACTGGACAAAAAGGTTTTTTATTATCCATTTCCATATATATCATTCCTTTCTTTTAGTAACTTTAATGTTACTTTATATATCATATGAAAAAAATGTAAAATGTTGAAGAAATTTGTCTAGTATTTTTTAAAAAAATTTTGTATAATAGAACTATGATGATGAATAAAAAATGTATAATCATAATAGAAATATTAGGAATGGTTATTTTATATGTTTTTGTCCATTCTCCATACTTACAGATTGTGCCACCATGTTGGGTTTTCCAAACGACAGGTTTACTTTGCCCAGCTTGTGGAGGGACTAGATGCGTACTATACTTATTAAAAGGAGATTGGGTAAGAGCATTTTTTTCCCATATAGTATTTTTTATCAGTATACTATATATATGGATGATAAATATAATTTATTTGATTAATGTAAATAAGAAGAAAAAAATAGGAACATGGTTATATCAAAAATATTGGTATACATATATATTTGCTGTAATATTAATGATTTATACAATTATGAGAAATATATTGTAAAAGAGCGAAAAAAATAGTATAATAAAAAAAGAAAAGAAAGGAGAGTCATATGGAGGAAGAAAAAAAAGAAGTAATAGAGGTACAAACAGTACAGGAAAGTGAAAAAGAGAAATCTAAAAAAGAGAAGAAAGGTTTATGCATTGCATCTATGGTATTAGGAATTGTAGCTTTAGTATTTTTCTGTATATGGTACATATCTATACCTTGTGGAATATTAGCGGTAATCTTTGGTATTATCGGAATAAAAACAATAAATAAAGGAATGGCAATAGCAGGATTAATAACAGGTGCTATCGGATTAGTTGTGTCTATCCTTATTATTATCATTTTATTTATATTCGGGTTTGCCATTGGAATGTCAGATGCATTAGAGGAATATAGTCATAATAGAAACTCTAGTTGGTATAGATATCGTTAGAATAGTATAAAAAAGTTGCCAAAGTTATTGTTTTGGCAATTTTTTTATGTTTAGACATAATATAGGATACACAATAAGTTAATAAATATAGAATTTTCTATCAAAGAAAAGCATATAATTAAAATAACTTTAACTGGGAGGGATTATTATGTTTTTCGTAATCAACAAACAAAAAATATATACATATTTAGTATCTATTGTCACAGTGGTGCTATTATTTTGTGTAGCAGGAAGTGTAAATAATACAAGTACTAGTAGGGATGCGATACAAACAGTTAGTGAACCACAAAAGCGACTGCCTATTTACCAGGTACAGACAGAGGACAAAAAAGTTTCATTAACAATGAATTGTGCATGGTAACAATTACTTTTGTGATAGAAAATAAAAACAAGTTATTTTAGGATTTTGAAAAGGATTACTAATTTAGGATAGTAATTCTTTTATTTGATTAGAGTGTTTTAATGTGATATAATCATCACAATAGTAATAATGAGGGGGAATTTAGTATGCAGTATTATAAAAAATTAGTAGGAGATAGAATATACTTATCACCAAAAGGAGTATCAGATGATGAAGTACAAAAATTTACAGAATGGATGAATGATTTTGAAGTTACTGATTATACTGGAAGAAGTGGACAAATAACAACATTAGTTGGAGAAAAAGAGTATTTAGAAAATTCAGCAAGAGATACTAAAAATAGAAATTTTGATATTGTTGAATTAAATGATAACAAACTTATTGGAACTTTAGGACTAGTGCATATTAATTGGATTGAAAGAAGTGCAGAACTAGGAATATTTATTGGCGATAAAGAATTTAGAAGTAATGGATATGGTACTGAAGCTATAAAATTATTATTAGAGTATGGGTTTAAATATCTTAATTTGCATAGTATAAGATTAAGTCTTCTTGCAATAAATGAAAGAGCACATAAATGTTATCTAAATTGTGGTTTTAAAGATACTGGATATAGTAGAGAAGAAATATTTTTAAATGGAAAATACTATGATAAATTACATATGGATATATTAGAAAATGAATTTGAAGGAGATTATATTAGAAATAGAAATATAATTTAAAAATTGATAAGTATTAGAAATTATGCTATGCTAATAGCATAGTATAAGATTAAAGAGAGGTTAATATCATGAGTGAAAAAATATATACGATTGAAGAAATAAAGAAAATGCTAGAAGAACTTTTAAAAGATAAGCCAGTATATCAAGTAATACTATTTGGTTCTTATGCAAAACAAAAAGCTACAAAAAAGAGCGATGTAGATTTAATAATAGATACAAATTCAGAGTTGAAAGGATTTGCACTATTAAAGCTAATATGCCAAATAGAAGAAAAACTACAAAAAGAGATTGATGGGTTTGAAAAATATGAGATAATAGAAAATTCATTAATCGATAAAGAAATAAAAGAAACAGGAGTGGTTGTATATGAAAAATAAAGAATATATGTCATTAAAAAAGATGATACAATATATAAATAAAGCATTAAAATATACAGATGGTTGTGATTTTAAATCATTTTCAAGTAACGAAGAAAAAGTAGATGCCACAGTTTTTGCTATTAGTCAAATAGGTGAATTAGTTAAAAACATAAGTAAAGAGACAATGGAAAAATATTCTAATATAGAGTGGATTATTATAAAAAATTTAAGAAACAAAATTGTTCACGATTATGAAGGAATAAAGTTAAACTTTATATGGGATATTATAACAAAAGATATCATGCAATTGAAAGTGGATTTAGAGAAAATATTGGAAGATAATGATAATTAAAAATCTATTATGAAAATAGTCTAAAAGAATTACTTATTTTAAAGTTAGTAGTTCTTTTTTTAGTTAGAAATTGTGAGAGCATAATTTCGAAAAGGTGAATAGGGAATTAATAAATAATGTGTAAAGTAATTGTAAAAAAAACAAAAAAATGTGTAAAACATAATAAAAATATTTTAAAAAACGTGTATTTATTTTTTATATATGTTATAATATATATATAGGAGATGATACAAATGTATAGAAAAATAATGGAAGAATTAATAAAATGGAAAAAAGATAAAGAAAGGAAACCTTTAATACTACGAGGAGCAAGACAAGTTGGAAAAACATATATAATAAAACAATTTGGAGAGGAAAACTATGATGGAGTTGCCTATTTTAACTTTGATCATGATACACAATTACACAATATGTTTGAAAATACAAAAGATCCAACAAGTATATTAGAACAATTGGCTTTTGTTTATGGAAAAGCAATTGTACCACAAAAAACACTAATTGTTTTTGACGAAATACAAGAATGTCCAAATGCATTAAATTCACTGAAATATTTTGAAGAAGAAGCCAAAGAGTACCATATAGTTAGTGCAGGTTCATTGCTTGGAATTAGATTATCACATACATCTTTTCCAGTAGGTAAAGTAGACTTTCTAGATATGTATCCAATGACATTTACAGAATTTTTAGAGGCAGATGGACAAAAAAATTTAGTTGATTATATGAATTCAATTAAAAAAATAGAGAACATTCCAGACATATTTTTTAATAAGTTAAGTGAAAAACTAAAAGCATATTTTATAATAGGAGGTATGCCAGAGGTTGTAGCTTCATGGACAAAATATAAAGATATGGAAAAAGTAAATAAAATACAAGATAACATTTTAAAATCTTATGAGAGCGATTTTTCTAAACACACTACAAATGTAGAGGCTAATAGAATTTCTATAATTTGGAATAGTATACCATCTCAAATATCAAAAGAGAACAAGAAATTTTTGTATCAAGTTGCAAAAGATGGTGCTAGAGCAAGAGAATATGAAGGTGCTGTAAATTGGTTAAGAGATGCAAACGTAGTGAATAAAATATATAATGTAACAAAACCTAGTATGCCACTTATTAGCTATAATGATTTGGCATCATTTAAAATGTATTTAAATGATGTAGGCTTATTGAGAAAGAAAACAGATTTAAATAGTAAAGTTATTATAGAAGAGGATAAATTGTTCCAAGAATTTAAAGGAGCTTTAACAGAAAATTATGTATTACAGACATTAATTGCAAATGGACTAAAACCATATTACTACACATTTGATAATAGATATGAAATAGATTTTATAATTCAATATCAAAATGAAATAATTCCTATTGAAGTTAAAGCTGGTAAGAGTTTGAATAATACTAGTTTAAAGGTTTATAATCAAATTAATGAACCAAAGATAAGGATTAGATTTTCAATGAAAAATTTAAATAAAGATGATAATTTGATTAATATACCATTATTTATGGTGGAATATTTGGAAAAATTAGTGTTAATAGATAATGAATTGTAATAGAAACTTATATTACGAATCACCAGCATATGTATATGAGATATTAAAAGAAGAATTAGAAAAAATAAGTAGAAAATGAAAATAGTCCAAAAGAATTACTGATTTTAAAGTTAGTAGTTCTTTTTTTATCTTCTACGGAAAGTTATCATGGTATGATAACTTTCCGTAGAAGATAAATATGGCAGAATCAAGATTTTGTAGCAGTTTGCACTTCGTACAAAATCTTGATTCTGGTTTTTTAGTTAGAAATTGTGAGAGCATAATTTCAAAAAGAAACGAGGTGAATATTGAAATACATAAATATAAATCAAGCATTGAAATTTAAGTTCTGCCAAGTACCAAGAAAAATTTTATACTGGGAGCCCTACAAATCGATTTTGTGCCCTTTATCTCAGTTAGGATATCTTTATACTAGACAGATTAAATTTATCAAAAATGAATCATAAAGTAGATGACTATGGAAACATATATATTTTTATAACGAGAAAAGAAATGGGAGAATATCTAAAATCAAGTAGTAAGACAGTAATAAAAGTATTCAAAGAGCTAGAAAAGGCAAAATTAATAAAACAAGAAAATCAGGGAAAAGGTAAAGCTTATAAAATATATGTTGTTGATATATATTCAGAAGATGAACAGAAGGAAAAATTCCATATAATCTTAATTGGTTAAAAGATAGCATTGAAAGGTTAATGAAAGATTATGTGGAAACGATTGATTTTATTCGTTTAGTAAACAGTTTTCTAGCCAAAAAGGAGGAACAGAATGAAGAAACTAACATTTAAGGTAAGTAATCCAAAAGAAGGAAGCACTATTGCGTTAGTAAAAGAAGTTAACAAGATTGCTTGTCGGCTTCAAATTGATATTGAAAATGGATTTGTAACAGCTGAAAATATCGATGACACTATGATTGATACAGTTATCGAATTAGTCGATAACTATTATACACTTTTAGGTGTTGATATCGACAATAGTCTTGAAACCAATACCACTGTTTCTATTGCTGAAGAAACTATGGATGTGTTAGTTCAGGCTGAAAATGATTCAAAACCAAAAGCAACTGCTTCTGAAGATGACTTAATCATCAAAAAGGTTGAATTTGAAAATGAGTATGTCGAGCAAATTATCAACAAGTTTTTGAGAACAGCTTACTGGGCTATGTTTAAGAAGAATGTTCCTGAAAAAGAAATTGGGGATTTTATCTATACTTCTATGAGTGAAATCTCTATGAGATACAATAATAAGGATAGTATTCCATTTTCTGTTGGGGATGTTGTAGATTGTAACTATGGAACACATCTTGCTGGAGAAATTAATGGTAATCATGTAGCTGCCATTGTTTGTAAGATTTCTGATACTGGTATGGTATATTTAGTGCCTATTACCAAGATACAGCAAAATCCAACCTCACATTCCTACTTAACATTTACTGTTCCTAATGATATCATTTATGATACAAGGGACTATGTTGGCGGAACTGCATTGCTGGACAAGGGGAAATATGTTAGTTCAGAGAGGTTTAATGAAGTTATTGGAAAAACCAGTCCAGAGTTTTTGGCAAAAGTTTTACATCAGTTGGCTACTACATTTGATTTCACTGATGCAAATTTAACAGAAAAACAGCAAGAAGCAGAAAATGTTACTACAAAGAATGTATTTTCTGAAAGTACTGCAACAATAGTAGAAACAAAACCAACAGGTAAGAGTAGTAATGTAGAAAATGCTTTGTTGGAGGTAGTAGGATATGCCTTTGATAAACTGACACCTTCTAAAAAGGTTGAGGAACAAATAGATTCTTTTTTAACAGATATAGGTATGTCTATAAATGAAAGAATGGTTAAGCAGTCCTTTGTTATTGCTTGTGATATTAAGAAAATCACTTACGAGAATGTTATTCTTGAGTTGCATAATGTGAATCCAGAGGTAAACGAGGATGTTATTAAGGCAACTTTGAAGGAAAATTTTAAGAAGTGGTTGGAACAGTATCCAGAATTGGCGAAAAAATGTCCTAAAATGTCTCTTATGTCAGTATTAAAAATATTCGCTAAGAAATTCGCATAAAGTATATATTCGCTAAGTGACTTTGGCTGTGTGGGAGATGTATCTTCCACACAGTTTTTATGTATAAAATTTTTTAATATTTTACTTTTTTATAGATAAAAATTGGTGAAAAGATTGACAAAGTAAAAAATCTCTATATGATAACTACACAAAGTAGAGAATTTTAAGATTTTCTACAGACTTCTTATATAAAAAATTGTTAGCAAAAAATCTACCTATACAGTATTATATTAATAGTGTATAAGGTCTTTATGTAAGAAAAGTGTGATACAAAATTTAACAAAAATAAAATTAGAGTTTAGCAAAGTAGCTAAGCTCTTTTTTGATTGGTTGTAACAGGTATGAATGTGACTTATACCTGTTTTTTGAAGTAATAAATTATATGTTGGGACATATACATTTAAAAAGAAAGAGGTGGACATGAATGTAACAAGAACTTTTTTACACGAAGGAAAAAAATTGCAAGAGTTAATGGAAATATTACTTCCCATTTACATAGAAGAAAAGACTTGCAATATGAACGAAGAAGAGTTAGAATTCACAACATCAAAAATTCTAAAATAACTTGTTATCTAAGTGTTATGAAAGGAAGGGAAGAAGTTAAAAAATAATTGGCATTTGGCGTTGTTAAATTTCCAATTTAATTTAATCAACGTACAATGAGTACGTCTCATAAATTAAATTCTCATTTGCCTAGCCAAATATCCAATTCTTTTTCAACTAAATATGTACCTTAGGAAGGAATGTGATTAAAGATGAATTTAGATACAAGTATATTAGATACAAAAACATATAAAGTGCGGACTTTATTTAAGACTTTCAAGAGATGATGAATCAAGTGGAACATCTGAAAGTATTATTAATCAAAAAGAATTTCTAACCAAATATGTTGCAAAAGAGCCAAATTGGCTTTTAATAGATATTTATATCGATGATGGATTTACAGGGACAAACTTTAACAGACCATCCTTTATAAGATTAAAAGAAGACATTGAGCAGGGAAAAATAGATATGGTAATAACAAAAGACTTATCTCGTTTAGGAAGAGATTATATCGATACAGGTTATTACCTAGAAAAATATTTCCCAGCTAAAAATGTCAGATATATTGCAGTAAATGATGGAATCGATACCTTTTCAAAAAATAGCAATAATGATATTGGACCTTTTATGTCTGTTGTAAACGATATGTATGCAAAAGATATTTCTAAAAAGGTAAGAACGGTAAAAAGAACAAAAGCAGAAAAAGGCGAGTTTATAGGAGCATTTGCACCCTATGGCTACAAAAAGCATCCAAATGATATTACAAGATTAGTCATAGATGAGGAAGCAGCAGAAATAGTAAAATATATATTTAATGAATATATTAATGGAAATGGACTAGCCTATATAGCTCATAGACTAAATGAAAGAAAAGTTCCCTGCCCTTCTATTTATAAACAGAAAAGTTGTAATTATCGTTGTAAAACAATATCTGGATTATGGGGGCATAATACCATAAAAAAGATTCTAATGAATAAAGTATATACTGGGGATTTGATTCAACATAAAGGAGAAATGGTAAGCTATAAAGTAAAAAAATATAGATTACTTCCTAAATCAGAATATCTAATGAAAGAAAATGCACATGAACCAATTATAGATAAACAGACTTTTGAGTTAGTACAAGACATATTAAAAAGAAACGCACATAATATACATAAAAAAGAAAATACAGAACACTTATTAGCAGGACTATTATATTGTCCAAGATGCCATAACAAATATACCTATCAAGTACAAAGTGGACTAAAAAATGATATGGTAGCAATTTGTAGTATGTATAATCGATATGGAAAAGATTATTGTACAAGAATGGCAGTAAAAGAAAGTCTGCTAAATGAGTTTGTAGTACAAGATTTAAGAAAAATTTTGCAAGAAAAAGTAGATAAGGAAAAACTCATTAATTCAATTGATCAAACTAAAATTAACAATAATAAGAAGAAATTACAAAAGAAAATAGTTGATCATAATAGAAGGATAGAAGAAATAACAAAAATCATAAAAACAGCATATGAAGACAGAGTAAATGGATTGCTAGATAAAGAAGAATTTATTTCCTTTACAGAAAGTTACAAAAAAGAAAAACAGGAATTAATAGAAAAAACAGAAAAATTAAATATTAAATTAAGTGATTACCAAAATAACAAAGAAAATGAACTCATGAAATACATTAGGGAAATTGTTAGCTTTAAAGAAATTAATAGAAATATAATTCTTAACTTAATTGATACGATAGAAATCATAGACAAAGAAAATATAAAAATAAATTATAAATTTGCTGTTTAAAAACAATATATAATAATTTTAAAAAGTTTTGATTGAAAGTAATTGAGTTAGAATTTCTTAATAAATTTTGTGGAAAATGTTCGCGTCGAGCTTTAGCTCGGATTAAGTGAAAGGGTGCCACAAAATTTGTCTAGAAATTCTTCGAAAATTAGCTTGAACGATAAAATTTTGAAAAATTATTTATATATTGTTTATATAAAATTAAAAATCTATCACAAAAGGAATTGCTACTGGAATGCAGATGACATAGATACCATATTAGATACATTAGCAAAACATAATACAAAGATAACTTTTTTTATGGTAGGAGACTGGATAGACAAATTTCCAGAAGCAGTAAAAAAGATACACGAAGCAGGTCATGAAATAGGAAGTCATAGTGACACACATCCACATGTTAATAACTTAAGCTATGAAAAAAATATAGAAGAAATAGAAAAAAGCAATGATAAAATTGAAAAAATAGCAGGAAAAAGAACCAATATATATAGAGCACCTTATGGAGAATACAACAATACGGTAATTCAGGCAGCACAAGATAAAAAATATTATGTAATCCAATGGTCTTTAGATACACTAGATTATAGTCGGACTAACAGGTGATGAAATGTGGAAAAGGATAGAGGGAAAAATAAAAGAAGGAGATATTATCTTAAGTCATAATGGAACCAAACATACAGCAGATAGCTTAGATATGTTATTAAAAAACATAAAACAAAAAGGATTAGAAGTAGTGCCTGTATCTGAACTCATTTATAAAGAAAATTATATAATTAATCATCAGGGAACACAAATTAGAAATAACAAGTAAAGGTATGTATAATCTTACCAAAAAAGGAAATAATATAAGCAAGTAAAGCGTATATAGGGGATGAAAAATGTCATTTATTGGAGTAGTTGCTAATCGAAAGTGTTTTGAACATATAAAAAGAAAAATCATAGAACAAGTAAAAGATGAAACAATTAATTTTATTCAAATTAATTTGAGAAGTATAGAAAATGTAAAAAATATAAAATTTGAAACAATTATTATAGAAGATAATTTAGATAAATTTAAAAAAAATAAAGAAACATTAGAAAAAATTTGGGAAAATACGGAATATATTCTCATTAACACAGATAAAAATCCAAAGCAACAAAAAATAGAAGAAAGCATAAAAAAAATAACATATGGACTTAACCAAAAAGCAGTAGTAACAATATCTAGTGTTAGTGATACAGATATTCTCATTTATTGGCAGAAAGACTTATTTAATAAAGAAGGCAAAAAAATTGAAATTGAAGAAAGAAGAATAAAAAAAAGAGAAAATAATATGTTAAAGCTTTATGAAATTATCATTATTTATACATTTTTTAAGATATATAATTATAACATAATCGAGGAAATATAGGCAAAATCTGACTTTTTTGAATAAAATTAACTTTTTATGTAGACAAAACCAAAAAAATAGTGTATAATAAGAACTGTACAAAGAAATAGGGAGGAAAAAAGATTGGATACAAATTATTTAGAAAACAACTATTTAACCTTAGTTGGAAAAGTTACGGGAGAAAAAGAATTTAGTCATGAAATATATGGAGAAAGATTTTATATTTTCAAATTAGGAATACCACGTTTAAGTGGAAACGAAGATATTATACCCATTACCATATCAGAAAGACTAATTCAACAAGATACCTTACAAGAAGGAAAAAAGCTATTAGTAAAGGGACAATTTAGATCGTATAATAGTTATGAAAATGAAAAAAACAGATTAATTTTGACAGTATTTGCTAAAGACATCATAGAACTAGAAGAAAAAGAAATAGAAGAAGAAAATGATATAGTAAGAAAAGACACCATTACAAACGAAGTAGTATTAATGGGATATTTATGTAAAAAGCCAATTTACAGACAAACACCATTTGGAAGAGAGATATCTGACATATTATTAGCTGTGAATAGAGCCTATAACAAATCAGATTATATACCATGTATAGCTTGGGGAAGAAATGCAAGATTTTGCCAAAATTTAGAAGTAGGTTCACAAGTAAAAGTAGTAGGAAGAGTTCAATCTAGAAGTTATGAGAAAAAATATGAAGATGGAACAGTTCAAACAAGAATCGCCTATGAAGTATCCATTGGAAGTCTAGAAGTAATAGAAGAGAAAATGGAAGAAAGTAAAGAAGAAGCAGAAAGCCAAGAAGCAGTGTAAAAATAAAAAGAGATTGTATAAGTAATAAGATAAAAAGTTTCAAAAGACTAGTCTTTTGAAACTTTTTCTGATATAATTTGAAAAAATAAAAAAAGGAAATGAGGAGATTTTATGAGAAAAAAACTGGCAACGAAAATTAGTCAATCTATTCGATTTACTATAGTAGCCATTATCTTAATTGCTATTTTTTGCTTTGCATTAACACCAGTTACCTTTCAAAACGATACCTATTATACCATAAAAGTAGGTGAACATATTACACAAAATGGAATAGATGGACAAGACCCATTTTCTTGGCATGAAGATTTAGGATATACCTATCCACATTGGGGATATGATTTAATAACGTATTTTATCTATCAAGAGTTTGGCTTTACAGGAATTTATCTTGTGACTTGTCTATTATCGATCACTTTAGGAATCAGTATTTATTGGATAAATACCAAATTAGCTAAAAATAAAATAATATCCTTTTTTATCACCATAGGGGTCATGTATCTAATAAGAGGATATATAGCAGCGAGAGCACAATTAGTAACATTTATTTTATTTATTTTCACCATTTATTTTATAGAGAAATGGTTAGAAACGAAAAAGAAAAGATATGCAATAGGATTAATAGCTATACCGATTGCTATAGCGAATTTACATGTAGCTGTATTTCCTTTTTACTTTATTCTATATTTACCTTATATAGCAGAATATCTGATTACTTCATTAGGAGAATTCATTATTTATAAAAAAATGAAAAAGTGGAGATTAAACCAAAAGATAAGTCACTATAGTAAGCAAGTTGGACAAGAAGAAAAAATTCAAAAACTAAAAAGAGAGCAAAAAGAGTTAGAAGATAAAATCGATAAAATAAAAATAAAAAGAGCAAAAGAATTGCAAAATCCATATAGAATTAAATTAACCAAAAATCCAAATGTAAAATGGCTGATTCTTATTATGATAATTTGTTTATTTACAGGACTACTAACTCCATTAGGAACAACCCCATATACATATTTATCAAAAACAATGCAAGGAAATACAACACAAAATATTAATGAACATTTACCAATGACTTTAGTAGAAGAAACAGAAACGATGTGTACACTTATTCTATTTTTATCTGTACTAATTTTTACAAAAGCAAAAATCAGATTAAGTGATTTGTTTATGTTAGGTGGATTATGTTATTTAATGTTATCTTCTAGAAGACAAGTAACAATGTTTGCCATAATCGGTTCGGTTATTTTAAATAGGTTAATGACACAATTAAGGGAAATTTATCTAGAACATAAAGAAACAGTTAAACTAAGAAAGATATTCAATGGGATAGGCGTTATGCTTATCATCATAATTGTAGCAGGATTAAGTTATCATTTAGGAGAACATAAAATTTATGATAAATATGTAGATGAAACAACATACCCTGTACAAGCTTCTAATTTTATTATAGAAAATATTGATCTAACTACAGCAAGATTTTATAATGAATATAATTATGGAAGTTATTTATTATATAGAGGAATACCAGTATTTATTGATTCAAGAGCAGATTTATACGCACCAGAGTTTAGTGGAAAAGAAGAAGACATCTTTTCAGACTTTATTGATACTTCTAGTATAGGAAAGTTTTATGGAGAGACATTTAAAAAGTATAATATGACACATATTATTACATATAAAAATTCAAAAATGAATATGATCATAAGCCAAACAGATCATGCACATTATAAAGAATTGTATCAAGATAATTATTTTATTATCTATGAAATTTTACCTTAACCTTACAATAAAGATAAAGAAGAGAAAGAAGGATAAAAATGAAGGGAAAGAAGAAAAAATTAACCAAAGAAACGATTCTTTTGATCAGTATAGTGCTCATCATTATCTTATGGGATCAAAGCCTTAAGATTATCGTGCAGAATGCAGGAGAAATTACCATTATTCCTGAGGTGTTAACGTTTAACCTAACAAAAAATACAGATTCAGCCTATGGAATAGGTTCCAATTCTACCATAACTTATGTAGCAACTAATTTGGTCATTTTAGGGATTATTTTCAAGTTTATTCGAACGCAAAATGAGTTTGTGGATAAAAAATTAAAAATATTATTAAGCTTTATTTTGGCAGGTGGTATTTCCAATGTAATAGAAAGAGTAGCAAGAGGATATGTTACACAATTCATTGATTTTCAAAAGGTAATCCCATTACCAATTTTTAATATGGCAGATATTTTTATTTTAATTGGTTGGGTATCAGTAGCATTAATATTTGCCATGTTTACCGTAAAAGAATGGAAAAGAAAAAGATAAAAATAATCGATATAGAAAGCAAGAAAGGAAAAAAGAGTGGAAGTTTTCAGCGTAAAAAAAGAGGATGAAAGTAAACGAATTGATAGTTATCTAGCCAAAACAAAAGAGGGATTTTCTAGAGTAATGGTGCAAAGGTTATTAGAAGAAGGCAAGATTTTAGTAAACCATAAAAAAGTAAAACCATCTTATAAGGTGCAAGAAAAAGATGTTATAACAGTAGAAAAAGAAGAACCAAAAGAAGTTAACGTAAAGGCACAAAATATTCCGATAGAAATTATTTATGAAGACACAGATATTATAGTAGTCAATAAGCCAAAAGGGATGGTTGTACATCCAGCGAATGGAAATCCAGATGGAACCTTAGTGAATGCCATCATGGCGATCTGTAAAGATTCTTTATCAGGTATTGGTGGAGAAATTAGACCAGGAATTGTACATCGAATTGACAAAGATACTTCTGGTATTTTAATTGTAGCTAAAAATGATCAAGCACATATCAATTTAAGTGAGCAAATCAAAAAGCATGAAGTGCAGAAGACTTACCTCGCATTAGTGAAAGGTATAGTGAAAGAAAATGAAGCAACCATAAATATGCCAATTGGAAGAAGCACAAAAGACCGAAAAAAAATGGCAGTAACCCCAAAAGGAAAAGAGGCTATTACACATATAAATGTAATACAAAGATATGCAAAACACAATTGTACGCTATTAGCAGTAAAAATCGAAACAGGAAGAACACATCAAATTAGAGTACATTTATCACAAATTGGCTATCCAATTATAGGAGATGCTGTTTATGCAAAAGGTAAAAATGAATGGGGAATTCAAGGACAATGCTTACATGCTAGAAGTTTAGCATTTAAACATCCAACAACGAATAAAGAGATGTTTTTAGTAGCCAATTTACCAGAGTACTTTCAACAACTTTTGGATGGGGAATTAAAAGATAGTCTTAAGGAGGGATAAATGTGGAGGAAATACGATTACAAAAATATTTAGCAGAAGCAGGAATTGCATCTAGGAGAAAAGCAGAAGAATTAATCCGCCAGGGAAAAGTAAAAGTAAATCATCAAAAAGTAACTGAATTAGGAAGAAAAATAGATTTGGAGAAAGACCAAGTAGAATACGAAGGAAAATTAGTAGAAAGACAAAAAGAAAAAATTTATCTTTTATTGAATAAACCAATTGGTTATGTAACAACAGTAAAAGACCAATTTAATCGAGAGTCTGTACTAGATTTAATCAAAGTAAAACATAGAGTTTTACCAGTAGGAAGACTGGATATGTATACATCAGGAGCGTTGTTATTGACAAATGATGGGGAGTTTATCTATCAAGTAACTCATCCGAAGCATGAAATCGAAAAAACATATACAGTAACCCTAAAAGGTATTGTAAAAAAAGAGGAAGTAGAAACATTGAGAAATGGTGTAACAATAGAAAATTACCAAACAAGACCAGCAAAAGTGAGGATATTAAAAATTGATGAAGAAAAACACCAATCCAGGTTAGAAATAACAATACATGAAGGAAAAAATAGACAAGTACGTAAAATGTGTGAAGTGATTGGCTATAAAGTATTAGCCTTGCATAGGAGCAAAATTGCAGGGATAGGTGTAAAGGATATACCATTGGGAAAATGGAGGTATTTGACAAATAGAGAAGTTTATAAAATTTTGTCAACAAGTATTGAAAATAAAGAATAAAAAATATATAATAAACCAAACATAGGATAAAAAAGGAGAAGAGAAAACCAATGACTACATTTAAATTTAAACCAGAGGGCTGGAATAATGAAATTACACCATTAAATGTAAATAATATACATCATTATCAGGAAGCACATGACATTTTACAAGGACGAGTCAAAGAATGTGATCATGACTATAATCTTTATATCAACTTTGAAAATGGTCTAACAGGAATTATGCCTAGAAAAGAAATAGAAGCAATTCACTTAGAGGAAAATGGATTACCAAAAACAAATCTATGTACAGGAAAAGTAAACAAATTTGTACAATTTAAAATTAAAGAAGCAAAAGATGAGAACTGTATCATCTTATCGAGGAAAGAAGTACAAGAAGAAGCATTACAATGGGTAAAAAATGATCTAAAAGAAGGGCAAAAGGTAACAGGTATTGTAAAAAATATAAAGCCATATGGTGCTTTTGTCGAAATTGGAGGAGGAATTGTTGGTCTAGTGCATATTGAAGATTTATCCATTGCTAGAATAAAGACACCTTTTGAGAGATTATGTATTGGGCAGAAGATACAAGTCGTTGTAAAGTCAATCGAAAGGAAAACAGGCAAAGTCATTCTTTCTTACAAAGAAACATTAGGTTCGTGGGAAGAAAATGCAGAGAAATTTATTACAGGCATGAAGACAAAAGGAGTGGTAAGAGAAACAGAAAAAAACAAAAATGGTATTTTTATTGAATTGACGCCTAATTTAGTCGGACTAGCAGAGTACAAAGAAGGAATGGAATATGGACAAATGGTAGATGTCTATATCAAAAAAATAGATAGCGAAAGAAAAAAGATAAAACTATTAATTGTTTAGAAACTAAAGGAGGACTCAGAATATGGTTGAAGATAATCAAATTAAAGCACAAGTATCACCATTTGCTATCAGAGAAGGTGAAATTAAGACCTTTGACGGAAAAGATGGATATGTATCCATGAATCAAATTGTACACAAAATAGATATAGGGCATATTCAGGAAATACATTTTGTGATTTTAGAACTAGTCAATGAATTTGAATTTATTACTTCAAGACAATTATATCAAATGCTAGAAATTAAAGGAATGGAACCAAAGTCCCAGGACAAATTAAATAATAAATTAGACCAATTAGTCAAATCAAAGATATTAACCAGATATTATTTTACTTCTGATGAAGGAAAAGGAATTTATCGAATCTACTGTTTAGAAAAAATGGGAAAATACTTATTAAATTCAAAAGAGATTGAATGTAAATGGCAACAATCAGATAATACAAAGCCAGTAGCTATGATAAAAAAGAGATTAGCAGGAAACCAGACACTTATTGCGTATTTGCGAAAAGTAAAGGCTTTTGATTGTTATATGGTTAAACCAACCATAACAGCAAAAATATCAGGCAAACTATTTAAGGCAACAGGACGGAAGTGTAAAATTAACAAAGAATGGTAAATCAATTCAGTTCGTGTTTGAGGTCATTCGAAGAGAAGCAGATTGGCAAAAGAAACTGATGGACAAAATGAGGTTATACAAAGAATTCTATGAAAACTTTGTGCCAGGAGATTCTGGATATGCCAGTATGCCACAATTAATTTTAATTTGTGAAGATGAAAAACATATGGCAGAAAGCTTTAAAGAAATTACCATAAAGCAATTAACGATAGCACAAATTAAATTGTATTTTACTACCGATTTGAGGCAAAATAAGAATACACTAGAAGACACATTGGTAGAATTCAAATTAATAGATAATAAATATAAAATGGAAAATATTTCACTAAAATTATTAGGCATGTAAGATAAATATGGAAATAGAAAAAATCCTAGGGAATTTCTAGGATTTTCTTGGCTCTATCCATATCTTGGGCATTAGCATTTCGAATATTTTCTAAGGGATAATCAAAACAAAGTTTTTTCCACTTAAATTTTCCCATATCATGATAGGGCAATAATTCTACTTTTTGGACACTTTTCAGGCTAGCTATAAAGTGTTTTAGTGTGAGTAAATCCTGTTCATCATCGGTATAACCAGGAACTAAAACTTGTCTAATCCAAATAGGAATGTTGTGTTTACTTAAATAATGAGCAAAGTCTAATTCTAATTGATTAGAAAAGCCAACTAAGTCTTTGCACTTATTTTCATCAATATGTTTAATATCTAATAAAACCAAATCGGTTAAAGATAATAATTTTTTTATATCATCCGTTAAAGGAACCATTCCGAGAGGTGTCAATACAAGTATGAATATGTTGCTCTTTTAATTGAGTGAAAAATTCAATTAAAAATTTTACTTGTAAAAGTGGTTCGCCACCAGTAACAGTAACACCACCGCTTTGGGCAAATATAATTTTTATAGCGAATTACTTTAGTTAAAATATCATCTAATGACTTATAACTTCCCCCATTCATATCCCAAGTATCACGATTATGACAATATTTACACTGCAGATGGCAACCTTGTAAAAAAAGTACAAATCGGATACCAGGCCCATCTACTGTGCCAAAAGATTCAATAGAATGAATTTTACTATAATATCGTAAGTCTCTTTTTTTTTCCATGATACATCCTTTTCCTTAAATTTTTTCATGTATCGTTCTATGGATAACATCTAATTGTTGCTCTTTTGTTAGTTTAGTAAAGTTTACAGCATAACCTGAAACACGAATAGTCAATTGTGGATATTTTTCAGGGTGTTCCATAGCATCTTCCAACAGACTTCGATCAAATACATTAACATTAATATGATGTCCTGTTTGAGAGAAATAACCATCTAACATATTGACCAAGTTAGCTATTCTTTCGTCTTCTGATTTTCCTAATGTGCCTGGTGTGATGGAAAAAGTATAAGAAATACCATCTTCAGCTGAATCAAAAGGTAATTTAGCAATGGAGTTCATAACCGATAAAGCTCCATTTGTGTCTCTTCCATGTAATGGATTAGCACCTGGACCAAAAGGAGCACCAGCTCTTCTTCCATCAGGAGTATTTCCAGTGGCTTTGCCATAAACAACATTTGAGGTGATGGTTAAAATAGATAAAGTATGTTTAGCATTTCGATAAGTCTGATGTTTTCTTAATTTATTCATAAAAGATTTGACAATATTGACAGCAATTTGATCTACTCGATCATCATCGTTTCCATATTTTGGAAAGTCGCCTTCTACTTGATAGTCTATAGCTAAGCCAGTTTCGTTACGAATAACTTTTACTTTTGCATACTTAATAGCTGATAAAGAATCAGCGACGACAGATAAACCAGCAATTCCACAAGCCATTGTGCGGATAATCTCTCTATCATGTAATGCCATTTCAATTGCTTCATAGGAATATTTATCATGCATATAATGAATGATATTTAAAGCTTTAATATAAATCTTTGCTACATAATCCATCATTTGATCAAATTTTTCCATAACTTCTTGATAATCAAGATATTCTGAACGAATTGGTTCATATTTTGGTGTAATTTGTTTTCCTGAGATTCCATCTTTACCACCATTAATAGCGTATAGTAAAGTTTTAGCTAAGTTTGCTCTAGCACCAAAGAATTGCATTTGTTTTCCTATTTTCATCGGTGATACACAACAGGCTATACCATAATCATCACCTAATGTAATTCGCATTAAATCATCATTTTCATATTGAATAGAAGAAGTATGAATAGACAATTTTGTGGTAAAGTTTTTAAATCCTTCAGGCAATTGCGTTGACCATAGCACAGTTAAGTTTGGCTCTGGAGCAGGTCCTAGCGTTTGAAGAGTATGAAGAACTCTAAAGGAATTTTTGGTAACAAGTGTTCTTCCATCAACTCCCATACCACCAATACTTTCTGTTACCCATACAGGATCCCCACTAAATAATTCATTATATTCAGGAGTTCGTAAGAAACGAACTAATCGTAATTTCATCACAAAGTGATCCATAATTTCTTGTGCTTCTGTTTCCGTTAATATGCCATTTTTTAAATCTCTTTCAAAATAAATATCCAAAAAGGTTGAAGTTCTTCCTATACTCATAGCAGCACCATTTTGATCTTTTATCGCTCCTAGATAACCAAAGTATAACCATTGTACTGCTTCTTTAGCATTGTTTGCTGGTTGAGAGATATCAAAACCATATTTAGAAGCCATGACTTTTAATTGATTTAAAGCTTGAATCTGTTCATTTGTTTCTTCTCTTTCACGAATGATTTGTTCGTCTAGTTCATCTACATCTAGAACTTCTAATTCTTCTTTCTTCTCTTCTATTAAAGCATCAACACCATATAGAGCAACTCTTCTATAGTCTCCTATAATTCTTCCACGACCATACCCATCAGGTAGACCAGTGATTAAATGTGAACTTCTTGCTGCTCGTATATCTGGCGTATATGCACTAAATACACCGTCATTGTGTGTTTTTCTATATTCATGAAAGATTTTAGCAATGTCAGGATCAACTTCTCTTCCATATGCTTCACAAGATTTTTCTACAATTCGAATACCACCAAATGGCATAATGGCCCTTTTTAAAGGTGCATCTGTCTGAAGCCCAACAATGGTTTCTAAATCTTTGTTAATGTATCCTACTTCATGGCTAGAAACAGTGGATACTGTTTTAGTATCAATATCGAGAACACCACCTGGTGCGTTATGTTCTTTTTTGTATAAATCTAATACCTCATTCCATAATTTTTTGGTTTTATCTGATGCTTCAGATAAAAAGCTATCATCACCTTCATAGGGAGTATAGTTTTTTTGAATGAAATCTCTGATATTTATTTCTGTTTCCCATTCACCTTTATTAAATCCTTTCCATTGTTCAAATTTCATGTAAGTACCTCCTTTTATTATATTATATTTAGTATTGACTTTTTTTTTCCATATTATCATAACATAAGTAGAAAATATTAGCAATCGTTTATACCATAAAAAAACCAATACTTTCATATTGGTTTCTAGGATTATTCTGAATATGTATCAATGTCTGTTTCAACAATTGCTCTGGCTACATTATAGATCAATTTTTGTTTTTCTGGTGAACAACCTTTAATTAATTCAGAAAATTCTTTATTTAAATAGTTTTTAGAACTACTAGAAGCACCATTTAAGACGTAGCCTTCTGTAACATCTAATAAACCACATAATTGATTTAATCGTTTTAAATTTATATGAGAATTTCCTCTTTCTACTCTGCTTAGAAAAGCAACAGAAATATCAATTTGTTCTGCCAAATCTTCTTGTGTTAAATTTTTTGCCAGTCTTGCTTGTTTAATTCTTTGTCCAATTACTGTATAATCTAAAGCCACTTTTATCACCTTCCTATTCTATGTTTTTTAATATAGCATTTTACAGTTTAAATTTACAGAAACTACTCTATACAAGTGGAACATATAAGTTAAAACAAAAGAAAAATAATAATTTTTGAAAAAAAGCATAAAATAAGAAGGGAAAATCAATAAGAAATAAGTAAATTAGAGAAAAAGTTAGGCAAATTAAGGAAAATAGAGAAAAAAATAGAAAATATGGGAAAAACTACAAGAAAAAATACAAAAAAAATGGAAAATTCAAAGGGGAGGAGTATACATAATTTGATTTTGGAGAGAATATGTAGTATAATAAATGCTAGTCGTGTAAGAAGCATGGGAAAAGGAGAGTGAATTTTATTTTAAAAAAGAAATTAAAATACTATACAAAAGAAATTTTTAAGTATTTTAACATCATAATCATAGCCTTTGGTTTAATCATCACGATGGTATTAATGAAATATAAACCAATATATAAAGTAAGCATTTATGGAAAAGAATTAGGGTATATACAAAATAAAGAATTATTTGAGAAAATGGTAAAAGATAGGGTAATAGAAAACAAGGGAAAAAATGTGGATACCATTGATCTAAAAACAAACCCACAATATGAGTTAAAATTGGTAAATAGAACGATCGAGACCAATGAGAAAGAAATGATTGATATCATACAACAAGATGTGCAGATAACGTATAAATATTATGAAATTGCCTTGAACAATGAAGCAATGGAATCAGTAAATACATTAGAAGAAGCAGAAGAGTTAGTACAAAAAATAAAAGAAGAACAAGAAAATGAGATAAATATCAGTATCATTGAAAAATATACAGAAAATGAAAACGAAATTAAGACAACTCATTTGGAAGTAGCAAAAAATGAAATTCAAATGAAAGTGTCACAGAAACTAGAAGAGCAAGAGAAAATAAAGAATATGCCAGAAATTAATGGAATAAAATTAGCTTGCACACCAGTATCAGGAACAATAACTTCCAGATATGGAGTCCGTAGTAGAATGAGAGTATCCACACATACAGGATTAGATATTGGTGCAAAAACGGGAAGTAAAATTCACGTTGTGGCATCTGGTGTAGTAACCTGTGCTAGTTATCAAGGTGCTTATGGTAATCTAGTGAAAGTAGAGCATGGAAACGGAGTAGAAACGTGGTATGCACATACAAGCAAAATGCATGTATCCGTTGGTCAAAAAGTAGAATCGGGAGAAACCATTGCAGAAGTGGGATCAACAGGAAATTCAACAGGTAGCCATTTACATTTAGAGATAAGAGTGAATGGAAAGCACATCAATCCACAAAATTATTTATATCATTAGCAAAACAGTATAGTATCAACTATACTGTTTTATTGTATTGATGCATGTATTTTTTTCGTTAAATAAAAAGCATAATATTATGTTACTTCGTAGAGCACAGAAAGATAGATATCCTTAAAACGGCTTGACAAATTTTTCTAATAATATATAATAATATGGATACACTAAATACGAATGAGGAGGAATTTTTTATGTCTGAAAACATAAACCCAGAAGAACAACAAAGAGTTCAAAACATGATAAATGAACTTGTAGAAAAAGCAAAAGTAGCATCGAAAGAATACCTAAAATTAGACCAAGAAACAGTAGATAATATTACCAAAGCTATGTCAATGGCTGGATTAGAACATCATATGGAATTAGCTAAGATGGCTGTAGAAGAGACAGGAAGAGGAATTTATGAAGATAAAATAACAAAGAATATGTTTGCAACAGAATATGTATATCATAGTATTAAATACGAAAAAACAGTTGGAATTATCCATGAAAATGAAGAAGAAGACTATGTAGAAATAGCAGAGCCAGTAGGAATTATTGCAGGAGTAACACCTGTTACTAATCCAACATCTACAACTATGTTTAAATCTATTATTTCAGCAAAAACGAGAAATGTTATTATTTTTGGTTTTCATCCATCTGCACAAAAAAGTAGTAGTGAAGCAGCCAGAATGATGAGAGATGCAGCAATAGCAGCAGGAGCACCAGAAAACTGTATTTTATGGATTGAAGAGCCAAGTGTATTAGCCACTAGATTATTAATGAATCATCCAGATGTTAATTTGATTTTAGCTACAGGTGGAACAGGAATGGTAAAAGCAGCATACTCTTGTGGAAAGCCAGCGTTAGGTGTTGGACCAGGTAATGTACCATGTTATATCCATAAAAGCGCTAAACTTAGAACAACTGTAAATGACTTAGTTTTATCCAAAGCATTTGATCATGGAATGATATGTGCATCAGAACAGGCTGTTTTAGTGGATAGAGAAATCTATCAAGAGTTTGAAAGACTAATGAAAGAATCAGGTTGCTATTTTGTTAATCCAGAAGAAAAAGAAAAATTAGCATATAGCATGTTTGAATATAACGAGGAATATGGTTATAAATTAAAATCTCATGTACCAGGACAATCACCTTATAAAATTGCCAAAGAAGCTGGATTTGAAGTACCAGAAGATACAAAAGTATTAGTTGTTTATGAAGAGGGAATAGGTAGAGATTATCCGTTTTCAAAAGAAAAACTAAGTCCAGTATTAACCTATTATATTGTAGAAGATGATGCAGAAGGTATTGATAAGGCAGAAAGACTACTAGAATTTGGAGGTCTTGGACATTCAGCAGTCATTCATTCAGAAGATAAAGAAATAAACTTAAAATTTTCAAAAACAATGAAAGCAGGAAGAATTATTGTTAATTCTCCATCTACTCATGGAGCAATAGGTGATATTTATAATACCAATATGCCATCATTAACACTTGGATGTGGTTCATTTGGTGGAAATTCAACAACAGCTAATGTATCATCGGTGAATCTAATTAATATTAAAAGAGTAGCGAAAAGGAGAGTTAATATGCAATGGTTTAAAATTCCAGAAAAAATATACTTTGAAGCTGGTTCGATACAGTATTTAGAAAAGATGCCAGATATTGAAAGAGCATTTATTGTAACCGATCAAGGTATGGTACAATTAGGATATGTAGATAAAATTTTATATCATTTAAGAAAAAGACATCAATATGTGCATTCCGAAATCTTTAGTGAAGTAGAATCTGATCCATCTTTTGAAACCGTAAAAAAAGGTGTAGAAGCAATGAAAAGTTTTAAACCAGATGTAATCATTGCTATAGGTGGAGGAAGTCCAATTGATGCGGCAAAAGGCATGTGGTTATTTTATGAATATCCAGATGCAGATGTAGAAGGATTAAAATTGAAGTTTATGGATATTCGAAAACGTACCTATAAATTTCCAAAATTAGGGACCAAATGTAAAATGGTTGCGATTCCAACTACATCAGGAACTGGTTCAGAAGTAACTTCTTTTGCTGTTATTACTGACAAAGAGAAAAACAAAAAATATCCTTTAGCGGATTATGAATTAACCCCAGATGTAGCCATTATCGATCCAGACTTAGTAATGAGTTTACCAAAATCAGTAACAGCAGATACAGGAATGGATGTATTAACTCATGCAATAGAGGCATATGTATCCAACATGGCATCTGATTATACAGATGGTTTAGCAGAAAAAGCGATAGAAATAGTTATGCAATATTTAAAAGAAGCTTATGATAATGGAAATAATCGCTTAGCAAGAGAAAAAATGCATAATGCGAGTACATTAGCAGGAATGGCATTTACAAATGCATTTTTAGGAGTTAATCACTCAATTGCTCATAAAATTGGTGCAGAATTTCACTTACCACATGGAAGAATCAATGCTATTATCTTACCATATGTTATTCAATATAATGCTTCAAAACCAACAAAATTTGTATCTTTTCCCAAATATGAATATTTTATTGCTGATGAAAAATATTATCAATTGGCAAAAAAAATTGGTTTAAAAGCAGATACAAAAGAAGAGGGAATTGCTAGTTTGATTCAGAAAATCAAAGAATTAAATGAACATTTAGGGATTCCTCAATCATTAAAAGAAGCAGGAATACAAGAACAAGAATTTTTAGCTAAAGCAGATATGTTAGCAGATAGAGCTTTTGAAGACCAATGTACAACTGCAAATCCAAGATTACCACTAGTAACTGAATTAAAGCAGATTTTATTAGATAGTTATTATGGAAAAGAAATAAGATAAAAATAGTATGTTTTTATCCAAATGGTAAGTTAAGAGATAGAGAATATAGAAAGTTGATAAAAAACGAAGAAAGTTCCTTGTTGGTTCTTTCTTCGTTTTTTCATGGATATAGTTAAAAATCACAATTTTTTGGTGTTCGAGGAAAAGGAATAACATCACGAATATTTTGCATACCAGTTAGGTACATGATTGCCCTCTCAAATCCTAAACCAAAACCAGCATGGTCACAACTACCATATTTTCTTAAATCAAGATACCAATGATAATTTTCAATTGGCATATTTAATTCGTGCATACGTTGTAGTAATTTATCATAATTTTCTTCTCTTTGACTACCACCAATAATCTCACCAATACCAGGAACTAATAAATCGCTTGCTGCTACGGTTTTTCCATCTGGGTTTTGTTTCATATAAAAAGCTTTAATCTCTTTTGGATAATCGGTTACAAAAACGGGCTTTTTAAAAATATTTTCACATAGATATCTTTCATGTTCTGTTTGTAAATCAACACCCCATGATACTTTATATTCAAATACGTCGTTGTATTTCTCTAATTCTTTCACAGCATCTGTATAAGTAATTCTTGCAAAGTCAGAATGAATGACATGATTTAATCGATCAAGCAAACTAGGATCAATAAATTGATTAAAGAATTGCATTTCTTCTGGACAGTGCTCTAAAACATAGGAGAAAATATATTTAATCATATCTTCTGCTAAATCCATGTCATCGGTTAAATCGGCAAAGCAAATTTCTGGTTCTACCATCCAAAATTCAGCAGCATGTTTTACAGTATTTGAGTTTTCTGCTCGAAAAGTAGGACCAAAAGTATAGACATTACAGAAACTTTGGGCAAACGTTTCTGCATTTAATTGTCCACTGACGGTTAGATGGGTAGGTTTTCCAAAGAAGTCCTGAGAAAAATCTATTTTTCCCTCTTTATTTCTAGGAATATTGTTTAAATCAAAACTATTTACCTGAAACATTTCTCCAGCACCTTCGGCATCACTTCCCGTAAGAATAGGCGTATTGACATAGACAAAATCTCTTTCTTGAAAAAATTTATGGATAGCATAAGCTAAAACACTCCTTACACGAAATACAGCATGAAAAGTATTTGCTCTTGGGCGTAAATGAGAAATGGTTCTTAGATATTCAAAAGAATGTTTCTTCTTTTGAAGTGGATAATCGTTATCAGATAAGCTTTCAATTTCAATATGATAAGCTTGAATTTCAAATGGTTGTTTTGCTTTTTCTGTTAAAATCAATTTTCCTTGTACTTTAACAGAAGAGCTAATGGTTAATTTACAGATATCAGCAAAATTGGCTAGATGATCATGAAACACAATCTGTACATTTTTAAAGAAAGTTCCATCATTTAATTCAAGAAAACCAAACGTTTTTGAATCTCTAACCGTTTTTACCCAACCTTCTAAAGTAATATTTTGATCAACGTATTCATTTGTATTTTGGTATAAATGTTTTATCGTTATTTTTTTCATCGTTTTCCTCCTCATTTTTATTTCTAGCCCTATTGCATTGTATCATAATATGACTTAGGACTAAAGTATAACTTTCCCATTTAATATGAACCTATTATATGATAATATACAAAAAATTTCAACTGTTAATATTTTTTTATTTTTACAACATTATTGAAATAAATGAAGACGATAAACTGTCTATTCACTTTTTACGTAAAGAAAACATAATATATACAAATAAAAGTGAAAGGTGGTAGGAAAATGTCAGAATACATAATTAAAGGAGGAAAAAAGGTAGAAGGGGAAGTAACAATTTCTGGTTCAAAAAATGCATCTTTACCAATTATAGCGGCAAGTATACTTAATCAAGGTAAAACAATCTTGTATAATGTACCCAACATACACGATACACAGATGATGTATGAGATTTTAAAAAAATTGGGAGCTGAAGTAGTTAAAAAGAAAAACAAGGTAATTATTGATACAAGTAAAGTTTCAAATTATGAAATACCAGAGGATTTAATGAGACAAATGCGTTCATCAGTTATATTTGTAGGTGCATTAGTAGGAAGACACAAAAAAGCAACATTTTCATATCCAGGAGGATGTGATATAGGAACCAGACCAATTGACTTGCATTTAAAAGCATTTGAAAAATTAGGAATAAATATTAATAAAAACTATGGAAATATTACCTGTACTTGTGATAAAATAATAGGCGAAAAGATAGACTTAGACTTTCCAAGTGTTGGAGCAACAGAAAATGCCATATTAGCAGCTGTTTTAGCTAATGGTAAAACAATTATAACCAATAGTGCAAGAGAACCAGAAATAATGGATTTACAAAATCTATTAAATAAAATGGGAGCTAAAATAAAAGGAGCAGGAACAGATATTATTGAAATAGAAGGAGTAAAAAAACTAAAAGATGTAAGTTATAATATTATGCCAGATCGAATAGAAACAGGAACTTTCTTATGTATGGCAGCAATGACAGGAGGAAATATCAAAGTAAAGGGGATGAATATTGACCATATTACGCCAGTTATTCATAAATTAGAAGAAACAGGTTGTAAGTTAGAAATAACAAAAAATGAGATACAAATACAAGCACCAAAAAGATTGAAGGCAGTAGATATAAAGACGATGCCATATCCAGGATTTCCGACCGATATGCAATCTATATTAGCAACAACCCTAACAGTAGCTAAAGGAACATCAGTCATTGTAGAGAATTTATTTGAAAACCGATACAAATATACGCAGGAGTTAATTCGCATGGGAGCTAAAATAACAGTAGAAGGAAAAACAGCAGTAATTAAGGGGGTAAGAAAACTATATGGAGCAAATGTAAAAGCAACTGACTTGCGAGGAGGAGCAGCCTTAGTCATGGCAGGAATATATGCAAAGGGAAGTACAAGAATTGAAAATATCGAATATATTTTAAGAGGATATGAGAAATTTGATAAAAAACTGAAAAAATTAGGGGTAGATATTCAACTGATAAAAAGTGAGGGCTAATAGAAAGCCCCTCCTTTTATAACAATTAACCAATAAATAAGGGGAGAAAAAAGATGGCAAAGAAAGTAAAAGAGATTAACATGAATTTGTATTACATGCATCATGGACAAGATGAGCAAATGAAAAAGAAAAAAGCAAAAGAAAGAGAAAAAAGAATTAGAGAAAATAAAGGTAGAAAAAAAGATGAGTTTGATATAGATACAGAAGCAGTAATACAAATGACCAATAAAAATAAAATAAAAAAAGAACAAGAACACAGAAAAAAAATCAAACAAGAAGAAATAAAAAGGAAAAGAAGGAACAAAAAGAAAAAATTAATGTTAAAAACGGTTTTGTTATTTAGTATAATAATAGGAGGAATAGCTTTTGCCCTTATTTCTCCCATCTTTGATATTAAAGAAATACAAGTGATACATAATGAGCAAATCAGTGTGGAAACAATTATTAGTTTATCTCAGATAGAAGAAGGAGAAAATATTTTTCAATTTAACATTGCTGAAGCAATCCATAAAATAAAAGATAATGCCTATATAGAAAAAGTAAACATACATAGGAAAATTCCCAATACTATACAAATAGAAATAGAAGAAAGAACACATGATTATAGTGTAGACTTTATGGGAAAATATGCCTATATCAACAAACAAGGTTATATTTTATCAATAGCAGAAGAGAGTAAAGAGAAAATGATAATACAAGGAATTGAGACACCAGAAGAACAAGTCATAGTAGGACAAAGACTAAATCAAAAAGATTTAGCTAAATTAGAAGACGTAATCAAAATTAAGAAAGCAGCAAAAGAATATAATTTAGAGGAAAAAATCACGAGTATGGATATAAAAAATCAAAGTGAATATACCTTATTTTTAGAAGAAGAAAATAAGAAAGTATATTTAGGAAATAATAGTAATTTAAGCAACAAAATGTTGTATGTTAATGCAATAATTGAAGAAGAAAAAGGAAAAAAAGGAACTATTTTTGCTAATGGAGATTTGAACCATAAATTTAAAGTATATTTCAGAGAAAGCTTAGATGTTTGATGAAAGGATAAGAAAATGAGAAATAAAAAAATAATAAGTGCTGTTCTTGGACTGATGTGTTTTGCTTTAACACTAGGAATTTGTATACAATGGAAAACAGTTACAGGAACCAATTCAATTGCTGGAGAAAATAGTAGTAAGGATAATGAATTAAGAGCAAAAGTTTTGAGATATAAAGAAAGATATGACAATAAATATAGAGAACTAGAAAGAGCAGAAGAAGAACTAGAAAAAGAAAGACAAAATTCAACAAAGAATAATCGTGAATTAGAACAAAAAGAAGAAAATATTAAAGAAGCGAATAAAATCATAGGAATGACAGAAGTAACAGGACCAGGAGTAATTGTGACATTGAGTGATAGTAAACGAGATGCTAATACAGCATTAAATGCGAATGAGTTAGTAGTGCATGATGTAGATATATTAAGTGTAATTAATGAATTGAAAAATGCAGGAGCAGAAGCTATAGCTATTAATAATCAAAGATTAACGCCTAATAGTGGAATCATATGTGGCGGAAATGTGATAGAGATTAATGGAGAAAAAGTAGGTGCACCATTTGAAATTAAAGCCATAGGGCTTCCAGAGCAATTAGCAGCACTATCTAGACCAGGAGGGTATTTAGAACTCCTAAAAGGAGCAACAGTAGGAGTAGAGTTAAAAAAATCTAATGCCATAACCATTCCTAAATACACAGGTGTAATAACATATAAATATGCACAAAATATTAAATAGAAAGATAGGAGAAAAAAGTGAAAGAAACGATTAAAAAAGGAAAAATTACCATAACAATTACTATGACCATAGCCTGTTTTGCACTTATTTTTGTCATGTCTATGCAATTTAAGATCGTGAACCAAACCGATATTACCGACATTGAAAATATGAGAGAAACAGAATTACGAACAGAATTAGCGAATTGGAAAGCGAAATATGAAGAGACAGAAGCGAAATATGAAGAGATACAAGAAAAAGTAGAAGAATATAGACAAACAAAACAATCGAATGAAGAAACGGAAAAACTGGTCAATACAGAACTAGAGCAAGTTAATAAGATATTAGGAAAAACAGATGTAGAAGGAGAAGGAATAGAGATCATTTTAAGAGATAGCCAAGAAACTGGAGTTATTCATTCTGACGACTTATTAATTATTGTTAATGCCTTAAAGTTAGCAGGAGCAGAAGCAATATCAATTAATGAAGAAAGAATAGTTAACATGTCAGACATTGTTACCATTAGTAATAAATTTATTAAAGTAAATGGACAAAGAGTTTTATCACCCTATATTATAAAAGCTATTGGAAATCAAACTTACTTAGAAAGTGCATTATTAGGGAATGGAGGAAGTATAGATGAATTAAAAAAATTAGGATATAATGTATCGATTAATCAAGTAAACAAGGTAAAAATATTGATGTACAAGGATGAAATAAAAACAAAATATATTGATTAGGAGGAAAAATAATGATTATTATTGCTATTATAATAGGTTGTATTTTAGGAGCAATTTTAGGAATGAATGCACCAATGATTTCTTATACATATTCAAGTTATTTGGCCATTGCCATTATTGCTGCCTTAGATTCTGTATTTGGAGGAATTACATCAGTGATCAAGAAGAATTTTGACTTAAAAATCTTTATAACAGGATTTTTTGGTAATGCAATATTATCGATTTTATTAACTATTTTAGGAGAAAAACTAAATGTAGATATCTATTTAGCAGCCATTGTTGTATTTGTAGGAAGAATGTTTACTAATTTAGGTATTATTAGGAGATACTATGTAGATAAATGGTCAAATCGATGGGAGAAAAAGAAAGATACAGATAAAATATAGCCAAAAATTAAGAAGATGTTGTTATATATTGAGAAGAGAAGACAATACATAACAACATTTTAATTACATAAAAAAAATTATTACAGAAGTGTTACGAAAATATTACAAAAATATAACAATTTCTATTGACATTTGTCTAAAAATGTAATATATATACAGGTAGAAAAATTATACTGAAAAATGGAGGAATTAACTTGGCAATAGGAGATATCATTGTAGGTATAGACGTAGGAACAAGTAAGGTTTGCACCGTTGTAGGAGAAGTCAATAACTTCGGACAAATTGAAATCATATGTAATACCTCATATAAATGTAATGGACTAAAGAAGGGTAAAATAATAAACGAAGAAGACATCAGTTTAAGTATAGCCAAAACAATAAAAGATGCCGAAGATGAAACAAATTTAAAAATTAATTCAGCCTATGTAACCATTCCAGGAAAATATATCACAATTGTACAAAACAGTATAACCAAAGAGGTTAAAGATAAATATGCAGGAATATCCGTAAGAGATGTACAAAGTGCTATTATACAAGTAAAAGATATTGAAATTCCAGAAGGAAAAACATTAATTGATATTGTTCCTGATAAAATAACATTAGAAAATGGAACAATTGTTACTGACCCAGTAGGAAATCTAAGTTCTAGTTTTACCATAAGTGCACAAGTCATTTTAGCAGATAAAGATTATGTAAGGCAACTAGGTGGTATATTTAAAAAAGCAGGATTAGAAATAGATGGAATTGTACCTATTACATTAGCAGAAAGGAATCTAATCTTAGATAAAAACGAATTACATGATAATGTGATGTTGTTAGATATTGGTGCAGGAAATACAGATATTGGTGTTTTTGAAGGATCAAGTTTTATTTATACTAATTCTATTCCACTCGGTGGAGATAATATTACCAGTGATATTGCCTTAGTATTAAATATAACGGAAGAAGAAGCAGATAAACTAAAACGACAATATGGATTAGCACTAAAATCGTTTATTGATAATGACAACGACATTGTGTTAAATACATCAAAAGATAATAACAAAAATAGGATAATCAAAAGTTCTGAATTAATTGAGATTATCGAAGCAAGAATTGAAGAAATATTTTCCATTGTAAACAGAGATATAATGAGTCAAGGAATTAAACAAAAAATTAATAATGTTATTTTAACAGGACAAGGAATTATTAACATCAATAAAAGTGATGTAGCAGGAAAAATTAGTTTAAATATTCCAGTTAAAATATCTACAGGAAGAGCAATTAGTACAGTAAAAACAGCATATAGAACCAGTTATGCACTAGTGAGATATATTGCAGCAAGACCATTTGCCAAAACCGTATCTAGTAGTATAGATACACAAAGAGACGAAAATTTTATCAAAAGTATCATGGAAAAAATAAAAGAATTTTTCTATTCTTAAATTTAAGTTATTAATTTTAAGTTAGCCGATTGACAACGGAAAACTTAGGAAAACTATAGATAGATATAGAATATAAGGGAGGAAAAACTAAATTATGGATTACAATGATGATAGTAATAATATTACAATGATGGATGGGACTGCTACCATTAAAGTTATAGGTGTTGGAGGAGCAGGAAACAATGCCGTTAATAGAATGATTGAAATGGGAATAAAGGGTGTAGATTTCATTGCCGTTAATACAGATAGACAAGCATTACAAACGTCAAAAGCAAGTACAAAAATTCAAATAGGAGAAAAAATAACAAGAGGATTAGGCGCTGGAGCTAATCCTGACATTGGTGCTCAATCAGCAGAAGAAAGTAAAGCTGAAATATCAGAAGTATTAAGAGGAGCAGATATGGTATTTGTAACAGCAGGAATGGGTGGAGGAACTGGAACAGGTGCTGCACCAATTGTTGCTACTACAGCGAAAGAAATGGGAATACTAACAATAGGGGTGGTGACTAAACCATTTACTTTTGAAGGAAAGAAAAGACTTTCACAAGCAGAAAGAGGAATTGAAAGCTTAAAAGGAAAAGTAGATACATTAGTTGTTATACCAAATGATAAATTATTACAAATTATCGATAGAAAAACTTCTATTATTGAAGCTTTTAAAATGGCTGATGATATATTAAGACAAGGTGTACAAGGAATCTCAGATTTAATTGCTATACCAGGACTTGTCAACTTAGACTTTGCTGATGTAAAAACAATCATGTTAAATCAAGGAATGGCACATATGGGAGTAGGAAAAGCTTGTGGAGAAAACAGAGCAGAAGATGCAGCAAAAGAAGCAATTCAAAGTCCATTATTAGAAACATCAATCGAAGGAGCAAAAGGTGTTATTATTAATATTACTGGTGGAGAAGATTTAGGATTACATGAAGTAAATACAGCAGCAGAATTAGTACAAAGAAGTGTTGACCCAGAAGCCAATATTATTTTTGGTACAGTAACCGATCCCAATATGGCAGATGAAATTCAGATTACTGTTATTGCTACAGGATTTGAAAAAACTGAACCCATATCAAGTATTGGTGTAGATAATATTGTATCAAAAACATGGGAAAAGAAAATTAATTCCATACCTGTAAATACAGAAAACAATTCAGCACAAAATGACTTAGATATACCTTCTTTCTTAAGAAAGAATAAAAATAAAAATATGTAAAGTTTAAGAAAATAGGACTACAACAAAATGTAGTCTTATTTTGTTGTTTGTGGACGTTTAAGATATAGCGAAAAAACTCGATTATTTCTTTTTTTCGGCAATAAGAAAAGACAGTTTTTTTAGAAACAAAGGACTATAATAATCATACAGGTGATGGCATGACTATTTATATCGATATTGTATTGATAGAAAATTTAATAATGAATTCTATTATTTTGTTAGCAACAGGGCTAATCTTAAAAGTAAAAATAAGAATCATAAGAATTATCGTAGCTAGTTTATTAGGTGCAATCTATTCTGTTGTATCATATATGTCAATTTTAGAAATATACACCAGTATGATATTAAAAGGGATATTATCCATTGTGATAATTTACATAGCTTTTAATCCACAAACGATAAAACAAATGTGGAAAAACCTATTAATATTTTATTTAACTTCATTTGTATTTGGAGGAGCAGCATTTGCTCTTATCTATATTATCAAACCACAAGACATATTAATGAAAAATGGGTTATTTTTAGGAACATATCCGCTAAAAACAATTATATTGGGAGCAATTGTTGCCTTTATCCTTATCATAACAGCATTTGCTGTGGTTAAAACAAGAATTAGCAAAAAAGATATGTTTTGTAAAATTGAAATACAATTAAAGGGAAAAAAAATAGAAACAACAGCAATGATAGATACAGGAAACTTACTTAAAGAGCCAATAACCAATACACCTGTAGTAGTGGTAGAACATACACTTTTATATGATTGTATACCAAAAGAAATCTTAAATCATCTAGAAGAATGGTTAGGAGGTGAACTTGAACACATACCAGAAGCCATCAAAGAAGAATATATGGCAAAGTTAAAATTTATTCCCTTTTCTTCCTTAGGGAAGCAAAATGGTATGCTAGTGGGAATAAAAGCGGAACAGATAAAAATAAAAGTAGAGGAAAAAGAAAAAATAAAAGAAAATATCATTATTGGTATTTATGATAAATCATTAACCAAAAGAGGTGAATATCGAGCATTAATGGGAATAGAGTTATTATAATTTTTTTGTATAACATAAATAAAAAATATAATCTGTAGAAAAGGGAGGGAAAAAATGAATATTTTTGAGTTTGTCAAAAATGGAATTAATACAATTTGTGCAAAGTATATCAATGATAAAGAAGAAATAGAATATTTACCAATATTTTATATAGCAGGGAGCCAAACGCTTCCGCCACCATTGTCACCAGAAGAAGAAAACGATCTAATTAAACAATTAGATAAAGAAAATAATCTAGAAGTTCGACAAAAATTAGTAGAAAGGAATTTAAGATTAGTCGTTTATATTGCGAAAAAATTTGAAAATACAGGTATTGGAATAGAAGATTTAATATCTATTGGTACAATTGGACTGATGAAAGGTGTCAATACCTTCAATTCAGATAAAAAGATTAAATTAGCTACATATGCTTCTCGATGTATTGAAAATGAAATTTTAATGTATTTACGAAAAAATAATAAAATAAAAGGAGAAGTATCTATTGATGAGCCACTAAATAAAGATGGCGATGGAAATGAATTACTTCTTTCCGACATATTAGGAACAGAAGCTGATATAACCTCAAGAAATTTAGAGGACGAAGTTGACAAATCATTATTAAGAACTTCTATCAGTAACTTAAATGCAAGAGAAAAGAATATTATGGAAATGAGATTTGGATTTTTAACAGGAAAAGAGAAAACACAAAAAGAAGTAGCTGATGAATTACGGAATCTCACAAAGTTATATATCTAGATTAGAAAAAAAGATTATTGGAAAAATGAAAAAAGAAATTGCCAGTAAAATAGGATAAAAAACTAAAGCATAAAAGAACCAAATTTGGAAATACTTAAAATAAGTAAATTCAAAGGAGGTTTTTCTTTTGTTGAACAACAAAGTAGAAATATGTGGAGTTAACACATCTAAATTACCAGTATTAAGTAGAGAAGAAAAAGAAGAACTATTCGTAAAAATAAAAGCAGGAGATAATGAAGCAAGAACAACATTTATTAATGGAAATTTAAGACTAGTACTAAGTGTAATACAAAGATTTTATGGAAGAGGAGAAGCAGCAGACGATTTATTTCAAGTAGGATGTGTAGGATTAATCAAAGCAATTGATAATTTTGATTTAAGCCAAAATGTACAATTTAGTACTTATGCTGTACCAATGATAATAGGTGAAGTAAAAAGATATTTAAGAGATAACAATAGTATAAGAGTAAGTAGATCAGTAAGAGATTTAGCCTATAAAGCTATACAATTTAAAGAAAAATATACGAAAGAACAAGGAAAAGAGCCTAAAATAGATGAAATTGCAAAAGAATTAGGGGTAGAAAAAGAAGAAATAGCTTTTAGTTTTGACGCTATACAAGATCCAATTTCTTTACAAGAGCCAATTTATAATGATGGTTCAGAGAGTATCTATGTGATGGATCAAGTAAAGGATAGTAAAAATACAGATGAAATGTGGACAGAAAAAATGGCAATTGAAGGAGCTTTAAAAAAGTTAAATGAAAAAGAAAGAATGATTGTGATGAAAAGATTTTTTGATGGCAGGACACAAATGGAAGTAGCTGATGAAATTGGTATATCACAGGCTCAAGTGTCAAGGTTAGAAAAAAGTGCAATTGTTCACATCAAAAGATTCTATAAGTAATGAAGTAATAGAGAAAGAGAAGTGAAAAAACACTTCTTTTTCTAATAAAAGAGGAAATAAAAGAATAAAATATGAATATATATAATAAGTAAAAAATAAAAGGAGAAAACGAAATGCAAGATAAAGGTTTAGATTTTAAACACAAAGAAGTTGTGAATATCAAGAATGGAAAGAGACTAGGATATGTTCAAGATGTATGTGCTGATTTGGAAACAGGAACGATAACTTCTATGATGGTTGCAAGAAAGAGAATAGATATAGACTTAGCAAATCCTCTATAGAAAGTAGATATATAAGTTTTACATTTTATAGAGTTCGTAAGAAAAAAGAATATGTTACAAGAAAAAATCAAAAAAGGACAGGCTATGTGGTAAAAGAAAAATATTGTTATGATGTAGTTTGTAAAGTAGAATTATAGGTTAAGAAGAGTATATGAAGATATGCTCTTTTAAAATGTGAAAAAATAATAGATAAAAAATTATTTAGATTTTTTTAGATTATCCATCTTATCTCTAATTCTATCAGAAACAATGCTAGTTTCTTCATAATCAATAACATAAGAACCATTAGAAAGTTTTAGAATATCACCTTCTTTTGCATTAGATGGAATATTAGAAATAGGAATGTCAGTCATTTTCTTGGTATTTCTATTTTCTAAAATAGCAAAATCACCTTCAAAACGGTCAAGGGTATACATAGGATTAGAATTTTTATCTAGATAATTTTTTAATTCATTTATAAAGTTTTCTAGAAAATTATTAGAACTATTTGAAGATATATTTTTACCTAGATTATTGAATAAATCCAAATTCATATTGAGGAACCTCCTTTCAATGTAAAATGTTAAAGTAATTATACATGCAAAAGCAACATTTTTCAATATTTCTGTAAAAAAATGTAAAAAAGCTAATTTGGATTATTGAAAAAAGCAAAATAATACAATATAATAATGAAAAAAGGAGAAACAAATGGAGAGAGATAAACGAAATCAAATATCAAAGAAAATTGCTAGCATAAGTATTTTGATATTATTAATTGTATTATTAGCACTAATTTCAAATATAACAGATAAAAATTTTGAGTATATAGTTGATGAATCAAAATTACAGATTATTTATTTTGATGTAGGACAAGCAGATAGTACATTAATAATGAATAATGGGAAAACTACAGTAATTGATGGAGGTAATGACTCGGATGGAGATGACTTAGTAAAATACATAAAATCTCAAAAAATTTCTAAAATCGACACAGTGATAGCGACTCATTTACATGCAGATCATATTGGTGGATTAGATGATATTATAGATAATTTTGATATTGGAACAGTTTATATGCCAGATACAATAAATACAGATAAACAAGTAGAAGAATTTTTAGATGCAATGGAAAGAAAGAAGTTAAATTATGAAGTACCAGAAGTAGGAGAAAAATTCAAAAATGGATTAGCAGATTGTGAAGTAATGGCTATTGATAATAAGGCAAAAGATTTGAATAATTCATCAATTGTAATACAAATGAATTATTTAGAACAGAGGTATTTGTTTATGGGAGATAGCGAAAAAGAAGTAGAAAATTCGAGAGATTGGAATAAAGTAAATGTCTTAAAAGTAGGACATCATGGCTCAAATACAAGCAGTACAGAAAGATTTTTAAATCAAATAAGACCAGAATTTGCAATTATTTCAGTTGGGTTAAATAATAAATATCATCATCCAAGTACAGAAATATTGAATAGATTTAAAAGTTTAAATACATCCATTTATAGAACAGATGAAGATGGTAGTTTATTGTTAGAAAGTGATGGAAAAGAAAACATAATTAGAAAAATAAAAACGAAATATTAAAAAAGATAAAATTAAGAAGGGCATAAGAAAGCATGTTCTTTTATGTGAAAAAATAAAAGAACAAAAATTCGTAAAATTATTGAAAATATGTTTGAGATGTGATATAAATATAGAAGATAAAGATAAACTTTTACTATTCAAAAGTTTTAAATAGTGAGAGTTGGAAAAGAGGTAAGAAATGGAACAAAATAATAGTATTAAATTATTTGAAGATAAAAATATTAGAGTGGCATGGGATGAAGAGGAAGAAAACTGGTATTTTTCAGTAGTAGATGTAGTTGGTATTCTTACTGATAATGATTATCAAAAATCGAGAAATTATTGGAAATGGCTTAAAAATAAGCTAAATCAAGAAGGAAGTGAACTGGTTAGTAATACTAACCAGTTGAAAATGAAAGCATATGATGGGAAATTAAGAGATACAGATGTAATGAATACAGAACAAATTTTAAGATTAGTCCAATCAATTCCATCAAAGAAAGCAGAACCATTTAAATTATGGCTTGCACAAGTTGGAAAAGAAAGAATTGATGAAGCATACGATCCAGAAATTACAATAAATAGAGCATTAGATACTTACAGGAAAAAAGGATATTCAGAAGAATGGATTAATCAAAGATTAAAAACAATTGATGTAAGAAAAGAATTTACAGATGAATTAAAAAGAGTAGGTGTTAGTAAAAATAAAGATTTTGCTATACTGACTAATATGCTAACCCAAGTTTGGAGTGGATATTCTGTAAAAGAATATAAAAATTTGAAAGGACTGAGAAAAGAAAATTTGCGTGACAATATGACAAATATGGAGTTAGTTTTAAATATGCTAGCAGAAACATCTTCAACAGAAATATCAAAAAATACAAATGAAAAAGGAATCAAAGGTGCAGAACAATCAGTTATAAAGGGTGGCAACATTGCTAAACTTGCTAGAGAACAGTTAGAAAAAGAGACAGGAAAAAAAGTGATTTCTAACAAAAATGCCAAAGAAATAAGGAAATTAACTGAAGGAACTAATGAAGAAGTATAATCTAAAAAAATTAAATTATTCAGATAGAAGGATATAGATTAATCTGTACCTTCTATTTTTATGCAAAAAATTAAGTTTAAGAAAGTGAGAGTGATATTTATGAAAAGAGAAGAAATTATAGAATCAATTAAGAAAATTGAAAAAATAAGCAATGAAGTAGTGCAAACAAAAGAAAAAATAAAAGATGAGGAATTAGAAAAATATTTTTGTAAACTAGAAAAAGTAAGAATGGATATGTATGATGCAGTAATGCAAGAAAATTTGTGGAGAGAATTTATGGAAGATGAAGTAACAGAATTTATCGACTATGACTACAGAGCAAAAGTAGAAGATGATATATTAAAAATTTATATTCCAGAAAAGATTCCACTAATCAAAAAAGGTGCAAATTATACTCGGAAAACGAATTACAAATAATATTGCTAGAATAACAAGAAAATATGAAGAACTATTTTATGATAAATTCACAATAACAATTATAAAAATATATGATGATGGAAAGATATGGGATGCAGATAATAGAAATGTAAAACCAATTCAAGATGGATTAATACATGGAAAAATAATCAAAGATGACAATATTTATTGTTCCTGTTATATGGTACAAGGATATTATTCGGATAAACCATATGCAGAAGTTTATGTGCTATCAGCAGATGAAATAACAAAAATAATTAACAAAAGAATAAGATAAACATATATACAAATATAGCAAAATTTTAGTAAAAAAATTAAAATAAATTTTGCTATGTTTGATTTTATAAGAAATTAAGTAATACCAAGAGTTTTAATAGAAAATAACTAAAAGAAATCGTCTAGAGTAGAGGGGACATATACAATATGTGCCCTCTACAAGTGTGCCATTTAAGGAAGGTACGATTAAAAAAATATGGAGGTGATTTAGATGAGAAGTGGAATGACATTGCAGAATAGAGATATAGAATTATTAATATTTTTAGGAAAGTATAGAATAATATCATTAGATAATACAAGATATATTTATGAAACGAAGACATATCAAGAAAAAAGAATGGTATTATTAGCAAAACATGACTATGTAAGAAGATTAAAACACAGATATATTACATTAGGAAGTAAAGGAAAAGAATATTTATTAGAAAACGGATTTGAAGTGAGAAACCATTGTAGAAATCAAAACAATAGGGAAAGATTAAATGTAATAAGTGATATAGCAAGTTGTTTGATACAAGATAATTTAACTTTTATACCTAGTTGGAACATGAAAAAAGAAGATGAACCTACAACATATTCTAGAAGATATATTGGAAATTTAGATTACAATGAGGAAAATTTTTTAGTATATGCAGTGTATGAAGGAAAAGATGATAAATATATAAAATCAATTTATTACGATATAAGAAAAGAAAATGGATATGCCAATGCCATGATATTTACAAATAACATAGAAAAAATACTATTACATGAAAAAGGATTTTATTTTGGAAACAAATATACAATTTTAATTCCTTACGATGAATATGGTAAATTTTTAATGAGGAATAATTATGCAATAAGGCACAGTATTTATTTAAGAATTAAGGAAATGTATGATGTAGAATTATCAGACTTTAGATTGGCAGATTTAAAAGTAGATGATGACAATTATATTGTAATCATGCCATTAATAAATATGGAAATATTAGCAAGATTGCACTACTATTTTAATGAAAATGAGAATTATAAAAATATTTACATATTTGGATTAGAAGAATACGAAAGTGTAATCGAGCAATATTTACCTAAATGTGAATATCAAGGTTTAAGCAAAAGAAAGATAGATGAATTATTAATAAAATATAGAGAAACTGGAGGTGAAGAAGATGAATCTTTATAAAATAGATGAGACACTACAGCATTCATATTATCAAATGCCACAAGAATTGTTTTGTAATGAAAAATATAAAAAATTAAGTATAGAAGCAAAAGTAATCTATGCGTTTTTACTAAATAGAATGAACCTATCAAGAATGAATAAATGGATTAATGATAAAGGAGAAATTTATTTAATTTATACTAGAAAAGAGATACAAAGTAAATTAAATTTAAGTGATAAACCAGTAACAAGAGCATTTAAAGAACTAAGAGAATCTAACCTAATAAAAGAAGAAAAGCAAGGATTTGGAAAGCCTAATTTAATTTATATAGGTAAGATTGAACACGAAGAATTGCAGATTAATGATATTAATACAGATGATTATATAGAAATGGATAATCTACTAACAGATAATCGAATAAAAGAAGATTATTGTGTAGGAAAAAATACGATTTTAGAAACAGAAAATTTACGAGCAAATAAGAAAGATAATAAAAAACATAAAAATAATAATATAGATGTTAGTCAGTCTGAAATAGAAACAAAAAATTTAGAAGCTATAAAACAGAAATGTGAGTTATATTTATTTAAAGAAAGTCAAAGAAATATTATAGAAAATACATTAGACATTATGTTTTATTCAAATAACTTAAAAATAGGACAAGCAGTTTTACCACAGGAAGTAGTTAGAAGTAGAATGCAGTTATTAAATGCTTCTATTATTTTTTATGCCTTTGACAAATTAAATTATTTGAAACAAGATAGTCAAATACATAATAGTACCAATTTTATGATTAGTTGTTTGTATAATGCAATTACAGAGTATTATTCTGATAGTGATTTGCAGTTTAGAATTGATTATGGAAATGGATAATAAATTTACAATAAAATGTTGTAAAATACTAGCAATTTTATGTAATTTATGATATAAAATGGTAAATAGAAAAAACAATATAAAATCTGTTTATATTGAAATTATAATTTTAGAGGATTTAATTTATGATAGATTTTGAATATAAGGAAAATATCCAAATTGAAAAAGAAGAATTAATAGAGTTATTTAAATCTGTTAATTGGAAAACAGCAGAATATCCTAATAGATTATATAAAGCAATAGAAAATAGTAGTTATACTATATCAGCATGGAATAACGATAAACTAATTGGATTATTATCAGCAATAGATGATGGCAATATTAATGTATTTTTAACATATTTATTAATAAAACCTCAATATCAAAAGTTAGGAATTGGAAAAAAGATGATGAGCAATTTTTGCAATCATTATAAAGGGTTTGGTAGAAGAATATTAACTACAGAATTAGATAAAGAAGATTACTACAAGAAATTTGGTTTTTCAATTGAAGGAATAGCAATGTTTAATAAAGATTGGAAGAATGATATTAATGGATAGAATAATTATAACAGGAGCAAGTGATGGTTTAGCAAGGCAACTAGCCTTGAAATGTGTGGAAAATAATATCAAAGTAGTGGCACTTTGCAGAAGAAAACCAGATTATGAATGTGATTTTATAAAAACTGATTTAAGTAAAGAAACATCAATCAAAGAGTCTTGTGATGAAATCAAAAATAAGTTTAAAAAATTTGATGCTCTTATTAACTGTGCAGGAGTAATTAGTTTGCAAAAAGTAGATGAAATTACATATGATGAGTTAAACAATTTGATTGCTGTAAATAGTGTTGCACCAATATTTTTAACATCTCAATTAATGAATTTAATTAAGGAAAATCATGCAGATATAATAAATGTAGGTTCAACTTGCGGTACAAAGGCAGGATATGAAGAACAATTAGCATATACAACATCAAAATGGGCAATAAGAGGAACAAGTTATAATTTACAAGTAGAATTAAAGAAATACAATTCAAGGGTAATACAACTTAATGTAGGTGGAATGAATACAAAATTTCATACAAAATATAATGGAAAAGAAATAGAACATCCAGAAGAATGGATGAATCCAAAGGATATTGCTGATATTATGTTATACACATTGAGTTTACCAAAAAATATTGAAGTTAGCGAGATTACAATAAATAGAAAAAATGTACAATAGGAGGAATAAAAATGAAATTATTATTAGCTTCTCAAGGATTTTTAACGAAAGAAATAGCAAGTGAAGTTGAAACAGTAGTAGGTAAAAATTTGAATGAAATTAACATAGCTATAGTAAATGAATCATACCTAGAATTAGATAGAGATAAAGATAAAAGATGGGTAATTAAAGAACTTAGTTGTTTAGAAAAATACATAGGTGGAAGAATAGATTTTATAGACTTTAAGAGATTGCCAAAAGATGAAATATCTAAAAGAATTGAGCAAGCAGATTTAATTTATTTTGTAGGTGGTAAGCAAAATGTACTTGCGAGAATTATTAGAGAGTATGATTTGAAAGATATTATAGACAAAATGATTAAAAGCAAAGTAATAATGGGAACATCAGCTGGTTCTATTATATGGGGAAAACAAATTGAATCTGAAACATACTTTAAAGAAAGATATGAGAAAAATGTAAAAGATATAGTTGATAGAGATTATGGGATTGTTCATTTTAATATTATTCCACATTATTTAAAAAAAGGTAGAGAAAAATGGAATCAAGAATTTTTAAGTAGAACTCTAAAAGATGAGAAATTTCCAATATATGCAATAAATGATAATCAAATGATTTCTTATGTTGATGGAAAAATACATTTTATTGGTGGAGAACCAGTTGTATTTGGAAAAAAAGTATTAATAATATAGATATAGAAATTAGATTTAGGTAATTGAAGAGAGTATAGAAAAAGTTGTGTAAATAAATCCTTCCGTGATAAAATAAAAAAT
>CANOPF010000006.1 GCA_947568535.1 uncultured Clostridium sp.
TATTAACAGATTATCAAAGAAAAGAGATGAAAAGATTTTAGAAGAAATCATAAAACTAAAAGATGAGTTAATCCAAAATTTATATCAAGATAATATGAATTTGCATAAGGAATTATCAAGACAAACAAAGGTTATAGAAGAGGCAGAAAAATATCAAAAAGAAAGAGATAAAATAATAAGTGATAATGCAAATTTACACAATGAAGTAGAACAAATTAAGGCTGAATACAAACAAAAAGAATTTGATATAGAATAGAAATATAAAAGAAAAATAAAAGGTTTAGAAAAAGAGAATAGCAGATTAAATAAAATAATAAATAAATTCTATGAAACTATTGATAAATTCATACATTGGATTTGTAAAAAGTTTGATATGGGAGCAGAAGATAATTTAATTAGAGATTTTCAAAAAGAAACTAATACTTATTTAGATGCAGAAAAACAACTTAAACACGAAGAAAGAGAGAAAGATTTTGATTTGGAAATGTAAATAAAAATATTGCAAAGAATACCAACTTATGATAATATTATATCGAATTTAAACAAAAAATGATATAGGAATAAAAATAGAATTGGAGTAACAGATGAAGAAAATAAAAAGTGAAAATCAAATATTAATAATGTTAGCTTTTTTTAGCATTTCAATGGGATTGTGGGAAAATTTTAGACAACTATGGTTACAAGATAATGGCTTTTCAGCAACAAATATTAGTAATATAATTAGTATTGGAACATTAATTAGTGTAATAGGTATAATGTTTGTAGGAAAATATATTAAACTAGAGAAGTTAAAAGGATTTGTTAGTTGTTCCTTAATAATAAAATTTCTAAATTTAATACTTTTATTAAGTTTGAATAACAAAGGGAATATAAATCTAATTAATATTTCTGTAGTATTAGATGTATTAACAGGATATTTAGTTACAACTAGCATATATCCACTAATAACAACAATAGTGAAAAATAATACAATTTATAGTAAAAGAAAATTGACAGAATATCTTTTCAAAGATATAGGTATTTTAGTTGGAGGGATATTAATTGGAAAAAATATTATAAGAATTTTAATCAATTACAATGTTTGTTTATTTATTTCAATTATATTTCTAGCAATCTCAATAATAGTAATGTTTAATATGTCTGCTTGTAGAAATATCGATAGCAAACAAAGTGGGAATATTTCTATAATAAAATATATATTGAAAAGTAAATTGCAAGTTATATATATTATATATAGTTTTATAGGAGCAATGGCAATGTCAACAGCATTAGGATTAAAAATGTTAACACTAACAAATTATTTTAAATTTACGGATAGCCAAGCAACTAATTATTTATTAATTGTAGGGTTATTGGCAGATTTAATTGGAATCTTAGCACTAAAATATTTTACTCCCAAAAATGATTATATAACTATTACAATAAAATTTGGAATAAGATTTGTTTCTTATGTATTAGCATTTTTATCTAATAATATAATCATTACTTTAATTGCTATGACTTGGTCTATACTTATTTCAACATCATACGAAAATATATGTGATGGATATTATATAAATAGAGTTGAAAATAAGTATCAATTAACATTTACTAACTTTAGATATGTAGTTAGATATTTGGGAGAAGCTGTTGGTGTATTTTTATGTGGTGTGATGTATGAAATAGGATTAAAGTATATGTTTGGTTTATCAGCTTTCTTTTTGATTTTTCAAATTGGACTAGCTTATTATTTAATTTATTTAAGAAGAAAAGAGGAGTATATATAATGATACAGAGTGAAGAAAAAAAGGATAATATTGAAGTAAAAAAATTATATAAACAAGATATTGAAGATATAATTCCATTAAGAATAGCATTACAAAAAGTTGATTTTAAAAATAATTTAGGAATAGATGAAGAGATTTTAATTGATAGAACTAGAGAATTTTTGAAAGAAAATTTAAATAAAGATTTATTTATGTATGGAGTGTATGCAAACAAAGAATTAGTGTCAATTTGTGGATTAACTATTTTCAAGTACTTTCCACAAGCAGATGATTTAAGTTGTAAAGTTGGCTATATTACAAGTGTTTATACAAAAGAAGAATACAGAAAAAGGGGATATCAAAAAAGAGTATTTGAAAAATGTATTAAATTAGGAAAAGAAATTGGAATTAAAAGATTTAAATTAAGTACGATTAATCCTATTGCAATGAAAATGTATGAAAGTTTTGGATTTTTAGATGACAAAAATGCTAAAAAGATGAAAATGTAGTTTTAATAATAGATTAAAAAAAGTAAGCTAATTATAAAAGGCTTAAGTCATAACGGAATATTAGGACAATTATTAATATTATCATTATATACAAATGTTGCTCTTACTATCATCTCATTTATATTAATTATAGCTATAACTATAATTACATATAAACAAAACCATATCTCTGCTGACCAATAGAGATATGATTTTTTAATTTATTCAATATTGGTAACCATGTTTTATGGTTCCTTATTTTCTATAATTATTATAATACATAAAAATAGTAATGTCAAATAATTTTTTATATAAGAAAGGAGATTTATATGATTAATGTAGTAATAGGTATAATTACTTATGAAGATAAAATATTATTAATAAAAAGAGGAAGAGGAGATTTTATAGGACTTTATGGATTACCAGGAGGAAAAGTTGAAGAATGTGAACATATAGATGTAGCAATAGAAAGAGAGATTAATGAAGAACTAGGATTGAAATTAAAATTTAGGAGATTATTAGGTACTGCTACAGAAATTATGCATGATAAAAATTCAACTACTATACTATATTGTTGTGAATTATTAATGGATATAAATCAGAAAATATTAAATCCAGAATTTGAATATAAATGGTTTTCAAAACAGGAATTAATAGATTCTGATTCAATTATAGAAAGTGATAAAGTAATGATAGATACTTTTTATAATAATAAAGAAAAAAACTATATAAAATTAGATTGTTATAAAGATGAAAAAGGAAAATATTTTTGGAAATAACTATTTTAAAAATAATAAAAAGATATCATAGTAAAATATGATGTCTTTTTAAATTTGTATATCGTATGTATATTGTGTGTATATTAGCTAGTCACTTTAGACAGCTTTTATCAGCTTTTAATTTTTAATGACTTTTATAAAGATAATAAAAAAGCAGTAATCGAAATAGATTACCGCTTTGTATATAGGGTTTTGACCTCTTGCCCACCCAGGGCACTTTTTTATCTCTTAGAGAATTGTGGAGCTTTTCTAGCTTTTTTAAGACCATATTTCTTTCTTTCTTTCATACGAGGATCTCTTGTTAAAAAGCCATTTGATTTTAAAACAGGTCTATATTCTAGATTTGCTTCATTTAAAGCTCTAGCAATACCATGTCGAATAGCTCCTGCTTGACCTGTAAATCCACCACCTTTTACGGTTACAATAACATCATATTTAGCTGTTGTATTGGTAACAGTTAGTGGTTGTCTAACAATAACTTTTAAGGTTTCTAATCCAAAAAATTCATCAATATCTTTACCATTGATCGTTATTTTTCCATTTCCTTCTACGAGTCTTACTCTAGAAACAGAACTTTTTCTTCTACCAGTACCATAGAAAACAATATTTTCTGTTTTTGCCATTTTATTTTACCTCCCATACTTCTGGTTTTTGTGCTTGATTTTCATGTTCATTGCCTGCATATACTCTTAATTTTTTAGCTTGAGCTCTTCCTAAAGAGTTATGAGGTAACATTCCTTTTATTGCTAAAGTCATAGCTTTTTCAGGATTCTTTTCAAGCATCACTTTGGCAGGAATTTCTTTCATTCCTCCAATATAACCTGAGTGATGTCTATACATTTTTTGGTTTAATTTATTTCCTGTTAAAATGACATCTTTACAATTTAATATAATTACATGATCACCTGTATCTATGTTAGGTGTATATGTTGGTTTGTGTTTTCCTCTTAATAATTTAGCTGCTTCAGTTGCAACTCTACCAAGTGGTTTGTTTGTTGCATCAATAATATACCAGTTTCTTTTGACTTCGCTACATTTAGCACTATATGTAGTATTATTCATGGTAATAATTACCCTCCTATTTCTTTTTGTTTTTTTATCCTATGAAACTTAAATGTAAAACTACCGGGGAGAAGTTTTATATTTTCTATTCATAAGTGAAAATATTATATTACAAAAAATTAAATTTGTCAATCAAATTAAGAAAAAATTTGAAATGAAAGGGAAATAGATATTAAAAACATTAAACTTGACAAATTAATTTTTTCAGTATATACTAAATAACATTAAAGCAAAGAAGTAAATATAATAATTAAGGAGCAAGACCAAAATGAACAGTAAAATGAATATAAAAAGTATGCTAATTATGGCACTTATTGGTATAATCAGTTTATTTTTTATCAATATGAGTTTAGCAGCGAACACAGGAAAAATAAGTGTAGATACAGTAAATTTAAGAGAAACCCCAGATGAAAAGGCAAAGATATTAGAATTACTTTCAATTAATGAATCAGTAGAAATCATAGAAAAAATAGGAGATTGGTATAAAGTAAAGGTAAGAGGAATTATAGGATATTTAAGACAAGACCTAGTTATGCTCAATGAACAACAACAACCAGTTACTACAATAGAAGAAACAGACGAGAAACAAAAACAAGAAGAGATAGGAAATAGTGATAAAAAAGATACAGAAGAGCAAACAATAGAAAAAGAAGAAAAAGAGATAGAACTCGGAGAACAAAAGATATCAGAAAACACAAAATTAAAAATTGTACCAGTCATCAATGCAACAGATATGATAGAAGTCAAAAAGGAAGAAGTAGTAAATGTAATTGAAAGAATCAATGGATGGGCGTGTGTCGAAACGCACAATACAAAAGGTTGGATTCGTAAAGAAAAGTTACAAAAGGAACAAACACAACCAGAACAAACAACAGAAGTATCTACACCACAAACGCAAACAGTTAGAAAAACAGCATATGTAAATGTAGCGACTGTTAATGTAAGAGCAGAAGCAAATACTTCCTCTCGAATTGTAGCAAACGTATCCGTTAATACAGCAGTAGAAGTAGTATCAGAAGCTAATGGATGGAGTCAAGTTAACGTAAAAGGAAAAGAGGGGTATATTTTATCTACATTATTGTCTGCTAATCAACAAGAAACATCAAGAAGCATGGCAACGCCAAGAAAGGCAAATAATAATGTACCAGAAAATACAGTAACATCAGCAACAACAGAAACTACGAATAAGGAAAAAAATACAAAAAAACAAGAGCCAATACAAACAACAACTAATCCTAATACTGTGCAGACAAAGCCAGCATCAGGAAAAGGGACATTAGTAGTAACATATGCAAAACAATTTATAGGCACAAAATATACGTATGGAGGAACAAATCCTTCTACAGGATTTGATTGTTCAGGATTTACCTCTTATGTCTATAAGCACTTTGGTGTAAATTTACCACGTACTTCTGGAGGGCAATCAGGAGTTGGTGTAGCGGTTAATAGAAGTGACTTGCAATCAGGAGACTTAGTCATTTATAGTGGTCACGTAGCCATTTATGTAGGAGGAGGGCAAGTTATTCATGCACCAAGACCAGGAAAGACAGTTTGTATTGTACCATTAAACCAAGCTGCAAGTAAGTATATCGGAGCAAGAAGAATCGTATAAAAGAGCAACAAAAAGGAGGCATATGAAACAAAGACCAATTTTAGTTGCAGTAATAGGATATATAATAGGTATATTATGGGGGCTATACATTAGATCTAGTATAGCCTTTTGTTATATCTTAATACTGCTCATTTATTTTTTTATGCAAAAATTTTTTTTCGTTACGCAAAAACACTCATTTAACATAATATCTATTCATAGATACAGTAGATATCTAAAATTAATTGTCGATTCAAAAGTCATTTTTATCTTAATTATTTTTTCCATTATAGCTGAAGGTGTAGTTTATCAGCAAAATAAGATTTATGAAAATACGTATCAAAATGGGGAAGCTTTAGAAATAGAAGGAATTATCGTAAGTCAACGAACAGAAAGGCAATATGATGATATATATAAAGTGAAGTTATTACATATGAAACAATTTAATATATTAATACAAGTAAAAAAGGGTATGAAAGAATTAACATATGGAGATAAAATACAAGTCAAGGGAGAGTATAAAAAACCATCTAAACAGAGGAATTATGGTGGATATGATGATAGTCAATATTTAAAAACACAGAAAATATTAGGTAGAGTCAAGGTAAATGATATAAAAGTGTTAGATCAAAAGCAACAAACACTAATCTTACAATTAGCCAATTCCATAAAGTTAACGATAGCAGAAGTCATAGAAAAAGATAATCAATCACACAAAGTTGCCATGATAAAGGGTCTGCTATTGGGAGATACGCAAGAAATAGAAGAAGAGGTCAAAGAGGATTTTCGTATAACGAATATCTCTCATATTTTAGCAATTTCTGGAATGCATGTTGGTTATATCATTGTGGCATTGGAACTAATTTTTAAGCAAGTTGTAGGAAAAAGGACAACAAGTATCATTACCATTATAGTTTTAGTATTTTATTCATTTTTAACAGGATTTTCTCCATCGATTATACGAGCAGTAGTAGCAAGCATCTTGAATATTGTTTCTCATCTATTTTATCGAAAGAGTGATAGATGGAATGACATTGCGATTTCATTATTAGCTATCTTGCTTTATAATCCATTTTTACTCTTTAATATTGGGTTACAATTATCGTATTTAGGAACAATCGGAATTATTTTATTTCAACCAACCATTTCCCAAATTTTGTATATATTACAGAAAGATAAACCAAGTAAAGTTAGAAAAAAAGTAAACGAAATGATAGCTGTTAGTTTGTCTGCACAAATTATGCTTTTGCCTCTTTTGGTTTATCATTTTCACACATTAGGTATTTATGTTTTGATTACTAATTTATTGGTTAGTGTAGTAATCGGTCCAATTATTGTATTAGGATTTTTGTATGTTATTTTTTCTTTTGTTGGTGAACCAATGACAAAACTAATCGTATTTTTATTGAATGGAGGGCTTGACATTTTAAAGGGAATTGCTAAATTTAGTGAATTACCATTGGCAAAAATTTATTTATCTACACCTAAAATTCTTTATATTGTACTGTATTGGTTAGGAATTTGTTTAGTTAATCAGGTATATCCTATTTATTATCTGCGTTTTTTAACAACAACTCAACAAAGAATAAAAAATTTAATTTCTTTATTTTACTATCAATATTGCCAAAAAAGAACACTTTATTTCAGAGTAATGATATTTATTATATTTATTTTTTTTCTTATTTTTTTCACTTTTCCCAAAAACTTAAGTATTCATTTTGTCGATGTAGGGCAGGGAGATTGCACGTTTATTGTGACACCTCAAAATAAGAGCATACTAATTGATGGAGGAGGGAGTTTATCAGAAGAGTTCGATGTAGGGAAAAAAATACTCATACCATATTTGCTAGATAGAGGATATACCACAATTGATTATGTTATGGTTAGCCATTTTGACCAAGATCATGTACGGTTCTATCCTATATTTATTACAAGAAATAAAAGTAAACAATGTGGTCATAGGAAAGCAATTTGAAAGCTCAACAAATTATCAAGAATTTGTAAACATAGTAAAAGAAAAAAACATAAAGATACATGTGGTAGAAACCGGACAAAAAGTTAGTATTGAGAAAAATTTATATTTTGATGTATTATGGCCAAGTTCAAAACATGTAGTTCGTGAAAATAACATTAATAATAATTCTTTGGTTTGCAAAATGGTGTATCAAAATTTTTCTGTTTTATTTACAGGAGATATAGAAGAAAGGGCTGAAAAAGCTATTTTAAAAGAATACAAAAATACAAATATCCTAAAATCTACCGTATTAAAGGTAGCTCATCATGGTTCAAAATCGTCATCAACAGAAGAATTCTTAGATGCAGTAAAACCCAAAATAGCACTGATTGGGGTAGGAGAAAAAAATATATTTGGTCATCCCAATAAGGGAGTTTTAGGAAGACTAGAACGGATATAGGAGTAAGGTGTTTCGAACAGATGAAGATGGAGAAATTACCATACAAATCAATAAAAAAGGAAGGATTTGGGCGAATAAGATGATGAACTAACATTAAAAATATTGCTAATTAACAATAAATATAGTAAAATATACACATAAAATAAGAAAAGAGAGATACGCATGAAATACAAAAAAGGTTTTGAACGATTAGGATTACCAGAAGACTTTAAATTTGGAATAGAAATAGAAGCTTACAATGTTAAAACAAAGGGAAAAGATGGATTATATACAGGGGATAGCGCAGAATATATTAAAAGTAAAAATTGGCATATGGCAACAAAAAGTGAGGAAGCGCTTGTTGGCAAAGGAGGTGCTGAATTAGTATCTCCTATTCTAAGAGATATGGAACAAGATTGGAAAGATGTTTATGCGATATGTGAACAAATAAAGAAATTTCCAGGAGATAAAGGGGGAGAAGTTGTTGCAGACAGCAAATGTGGATTACATGTGCATTTTGATGCAGAATGCTTAGTAAAAGATCCAAACAGGATGAAAAATTTTTTGCAATTATATGCAGAATCAGAGGAATTACTTTATAAAATGTGTAATGATAAAGATGATCCAATAAGAAAAGGAGCCATAAATAAAGATGTTAAAGGAGTGCTACAGGCTATTTCGTCTGTATGGAGAAATGGAATGGCAGCACCTACAGGGAAAAAGATATTAAGACAAATACAGGATGGTACATTAAAAGTATCTTACAAAAAATGGGGAAAATTAAGAATGTTTGTTAGTAAATATAAATTGGATGAAAGAAGATATGCAGGATTAAATTTGACCAATATCGGAAATAGCAAAAAGAATACAATTGAATTTAGAATGGCAAATGGTACATTAGATATGCAAGTCATCAAGCAAAATGTATTCTTATATTCTTCCTTAATTAATACAGCAATTAAAATGACAGAAAATCCCAAACAATATCAAGACAGCATATCAAAGTTTTATCAAACAGAAATAGCGGAAGAAGAAAAAGTTAATCAATTTTTAAGCCTTATTATAGAAGAGCCAGAAGATCGAAAAATTTATGTAGACAGATGGAAATCTGTAAAAAATGCACAGGTATTTCAAGAAAATGACCGAAAGGGATTTGCACAAAACCGATTTAAAAGAGAACAATTTAAGCAAATTGCAGATAGAACGCCAGTAGACAGAGTACATTTAGTATATACCAAAATAAAAGAAATGATGATAAAAACAAATGATAAAGGAGAAGTTAGTTACGAATGATAGATGAAATATATAGAAATTCATTTAAAGAAGTGTATGATATTTTACAAAATACAGAAAATGAATTATTATGCAGAATTCCAATTCTATTTATGAATTTTATAAAAGAGAATATGAATGAAAATTATCAGACTAATTTAAAAATTGATGTAGATATAGATAAACAAGAATTATCAAAAGAAACAGAAGTAATTTTATCTTTAATTTATCGAAGTTATTGGGCGACTGATAAAGAGAAACAAGAATTCACTGTCAAAGATCAGCAAGAAAGAAATGAAATGGAACAAAAGAAAAAGGAAGAATATCAAGGAAAGAATATTTATCAAGTGTTTGAGGAAAGAAAAAATATGCATAACAATACACTTGATAATAGCTTGATGGTAATAAAAAACAAAAGTTTTATAAAAAAATGGCTGAATACAATTTTAAGGCTATTTAAAAAAGATAAGTAGTAGGGATAGTAGAAATGCCATAAAAATATATTTGATTTGTGTCATATGTAGCAAAAGGAATGACTTTTGGCAAGAATATGCACGTGATATTAAATAAAAAACTTTACACTTTATATTTTAGAGGGTAAAGTTTTTTAACATTTAGAATAAGACATTGATAGAGCTCATTGTTGAACGGTTTATTTACCGTTATTGAAAATTATAGATAAAAAATGTAGTGATAGGAAGGTAATTTAAAACCTAAATAAAATAGAAGCATATTTGTATAAATTTAACAAGAGGAGTAAATACTACTAAAAATAAGAAAAAGGAGAGTAGGATGATGAATAAGATAATTGTGACGATAATTGGAATTATAGTAATGATAATTGCCATGTGGACAGCTATAGCCATATATACACCAAAACATGATGAAAATATAGGAAAGATAGAAGCTCAGATAGCAGAAGAGGAAATATTAGATGATTGCACCGATGAATATGAGGAAAAAGAATATGAAGAGACGATAAAGGCCAATACACAAGAAGAAAAAACGTCACCAAATTGTTCGTTTACCATAAAAACATATTATCACAAATGTGGACATACGAAAAGTGAATATATGAATTTACCAGAAAATTTAGTTAATTTAACACAAAGTGAGATTCAGGAAAAATATCAGAAATATAAAATAGAGAGTTTTGCGAGTAATGAGGTAATTTTATCTCAAGAAAAAGAAGGTGAATGTGGAGAACATTATATGGTAAAAGATAAAGAAGGCATGATTACTATTTATCAAATTTTAGAAGATGGTAGTCAAAAGGAAATAGAAGTTACGGGCGTTTCTACAGAGTATTTACCTGAAACAGATAAACTACACATGAAAAATGGTATACAAGTAAATGGAAAGCAAGAGTTAAATCAATTGATGGAAGATTTTGAATAAATCGTAATTGGTATCGATGAATAAATTGAAAAAAAGAGGAAAATTAATTCCTCTTTTTTACTTCCTTTTTATCCACAGTTACTTCTTTTTTTAAATCATCTTTGTCAATAAATCCCTTTTGATATAAATCTTTTATATACATAATTAAAGAGAAGATAGTAGTCAATAAAGCAAAGGAATATAAACTCAAATCTAAATATTCCCAAATACCAGTTATTTCAAATTGTTTTAATAAGAGAGAGATGACAATAGCAATATAAAACAATACAGTAGCAAGTTTTCCATACCATTTACTATAAACCACCACATCTTTTCCATACAAAAACGATGCTCCACAAATCATAATAAATTCTTTTAAAAATACAATCAGTAAAATCCAGACAGGAATAATGTGGGTAAAAACAAGAGAAGCTAATGTTGCGATTTGTGTTAATTTATCTGCTAAGGGATCCATTAGTTTGCCAAAATTAGAGATTAAATTAAAGGTTCTAGCAATAAATCCATCAGCGATATCCGTTATACCAGATATAGTAAAAAATAGAAAAGCTAATAAATAGTTACCAGTAAAGATATAAAAAATAATAACGGGTATTAGTATAATACGTATTATAGTTAAAATATTGGGAATATGTTTAATCATAATTTTCTCCTATTTTATTTCGAATTCTAGTTTATCCTTTTTTAAATCAACAACAACAGTTTTTCCATCTAATAGTTCACCACGTAAAATCATTTCAGATAGTTCATCATCTAAATATCTTTGAATTGCTCTTCTTAAAGGTCTAGCACCAAATTTTATATCAGTTCCTTTTTCTAAAATAAAGTTTTTTGCTGTTTTGGTGATTTCCATTTGAATATCTTTTTCCTTTAATGAATGTAAAGTGTCCTCTAGCATTAACTCGACAATTTGCATTAATTGTTCTTTTGTTAAAGAATCGAAGGCTACAATTTCATCAACTCTATTAAGAAATTCTGGACGAAATACTTCCTTTAGGCTATCCATAATTTTATTTTTGTTTATGGTCTGCCCTCCAAATCCAATAGAATAGTTATTTAAGTTTGAGCCAGCATTAGAAGTCATAATGATAATGGTATTAGCAAAATTAACAGAGTTCCCTTGACTATCAGTTAATTTCCCATCGTCTAATACCTGAAGTAAAATATTAAAAACATCTGGGTGAGCTTTTTCAATTTCATCGAATAAAATGATAGAATATGGTTTTCGTTTTACTTTATCAGTCAATTGCCCTGCATCATCATAGCCAACATATCCTGGAGGAGCTCCAATTAATTTAGAAGTAGAATGACTTTCCATATATTCAGACATATCAATGCGAATAATAGCTTCTTCACTACCAAACATTTCATAAGCAAGTGACTTAGCTAATTCAGTTTTTCCAACACCAGTTGGACCAACAAAAATGAAAGAGGGTGGTCTTTTTACACTTTGTAAACCAGCACGATTTCTTCGAATAGCTCTTGATACACTGCTTACTGCTTCTTCTTGACCAATAACTCTTTTATGAAGATTACTTTCTAGGTTTAATAATTTTTGTGTTTCTGCTTCTGTTATTTTTTTCACTGGTATTTTTGTCCAACTTTCAATAACATTAGCAATATCTTGAACAGTAATTTGTTTTAATTTCATTTTGCTATTTAGTTTATCAATTTCTTCAATTAATTGACATTCACGGGTTTTAAGGTCTGCTGCTCTTTGATAATCTTCGGTTGAATCAGCAGCAATGACTTCTTCTTTTTCGGTTTGCACATGAGAAAGTTCTTGTTTTAGCATTTCTAATGTATATAAATCTTTATTTTCTAAATTAATTCGAGAACATGCTTCATCTAAAATGTCAATGGCTTTGTCAGGTAAAAATCTATCATGGATGTATTTTTCAGACATAACAACGACTTGACGAATGACATCAAAAGAGATTTTTACTTTGTGGTATTCTTCGTAATATTTTTTGATTCCTTCTAAGATACCAATTGAATCATGAATATTTGGTTCTTCTACCAATACTTGTTGAAATCTTCTTTCTAAAGCAGAGTCTTTTTCAATATATTTTCGATATTCTTTTAATGTAGTTGTACCAATTAACTGAATTTCTCCATTAGATAATGCTGGTTTTAAGATATTAGCAGCATTCATAGAGTGTTCTCCATCTCCAGCTCCGATAATGTTATGAATTTCATCAATAACTAAAATGATATTTCCATATTCTTTACACTCATCAATGATTCCTTTCATTCTGGATTCAAATTGCCCCCTAAATTGTGTACCAGCGATAATGGAAGTCATATCTAATAAATATACTTCTTTGTTTAAAAGCTTTGCAGGAACAGTTTGATTGGCAATTTTAATGGCTAATCCTTGAGCAATAGCTGTTTTACCAACACCTGGTTCACCAATTAGACAAGGATTGTTTTTAGAACGTCTGTTTAAAATTTGTACAATTCTTTGTATTTCTTTATCTCGGCCAATGACAATATCAACTTCATTATTTTTGGCTTTTATCGTTAAGTTAGTGCCATAAGTATCTAAAAATTTTTTCTTTTTGTTTTGTTTTGTATTTTTCTTTTTTTCGACTTTTACTTTTTTTCTACCATTGATAGGCTCTTCTTGTTCTTCTTTTCCTTTGGCATGTTGACCGTTGAACATAGTAGAGAAGATAGAGCCAAGGGGAATGGCTGCACCAGTTATTTTAGGAGCATTTTCATCTCCATCTGGATTCAAATTTGCATTTTCAAAGGTAATGGCTCCTTCAATATTTTCCATATCTTCTAAATTAATATTTTCTGCTAAATCTTTAAATAGCGATTCAAATTGTTTGGTCATATCGGACAAGTTTACTTTATCTTTGGATAAAATATCATTTTGTTTGGCTAATACTTCATTTGGGTTAATTCCTTTTTTCTTAGCACAGTCATAACAATAGCCTTCCAAGGATTCTTTTCCGTTTTCTATTTTTTTATAAAAAAGTATGGCTGGGTTTTGATTACATTCTGAACATAACATACGTTTTTATTCCTCATTTCTTTATAAATTTAATCTATAATATCATACAGCAAAAATAAGGAATAGTCAATGAAATAACGTATTTTCCTTGAAAAAATTTAAAGGAGAAATATTGCTAAAAAAGAAGAAAAATGTTATACTGAGAAAAGAAAGAGGAAGAAAATGAAGGTTATTTTATCAGAAGAAAAAGTGTTAAATAAAAAACAATGGTTAATGTATATAATAATTGGTCTTATTTGTATAATTTCTATCCTTATTGCTTTTTATGTACAGTTTTATGCTAGAATTGATATAGGGAGGCTATTGGGGGGAGAAACAGTAAGTCAATTAGGGAATAAAACAGAAGAACAAGCAGCTATCTTAAAAGCAGAATTTGATGATATTTTTACCAATCGTATAGAAAATGGAGATGGGCAAGAAAATAAGAAAAAAGACAGCAATCAGCCACTTGTTTATACGAAATTAGAGAAACAGGAAAGTCAATTAAATCATTATGAGGTAGAAGTTTATATACCATATATTAATATTGATCATAAAATCATAGAAAAATATAATCAAGAGATAGAAACGTTTATCCATAAAACGGAGAGTATTTTAGCTAGTCAAAATAAAAATACAATTTATACGGTCGAATATGTAGCCAATGTACAGAACGATATTTTGTCCTTGATGATTCGTTCTAATTTAAAAGAGGGAACTAGTGCACAAAGAGTAATTATTCAAACGTATAATTATGATTTAAGAAATAATAAGGAGATTACTTTACAAGAAGTATTAAAAATAGAAAATCTTAATGAAGAGAGGATACAAGAAAAAATTAAACATGACATCACATTGGAACAAAAGAAAGTAGAAGACTTGAAAAATTTAGGGTATCATGTTTACCCTAGAGATGTTAATAGTGAGATGTATGCGATAGAAAAGATAAAAGAATATTATGTTACGAATAATACCTTGTATATTATTTATGCCTATGGAAATGAAACGTTTACGAGTGAAATGGATTTAATTATTATTTAAGAATGTAAACAATAGATATGGTAAAAAGAGAAGCAATATTACTTCTCTTTTTTGAAAATAAAAGGGGATGTTCTTTATTTTAAGTTAGTTTAGATATTACTAACTATGGTTATAGTTTAACAGTGTAATTTGTCCATCATGTGAACGAAAAGTGAAGAATTAAAAAAACCTCATAACTAAATGAGGTTTTTTTAAGGTTGCTCTCCTAAAATAATGGTTAATTCTTTTTCTTGTGCATTTCTGCTAACTTTAATTTTTAATTCATCACCAATTTGGTGAGCGTTTTTGATTTTGTTTAATTCGTCCATAGTTTTTATTTTTTGACCATCGGCTTCAATGATAACATCTCCAATTTTTATGCCTGCTTTTTCACCAGCAGAAAAATCGTCAACAGACTTGACATAGATACCTACTACTAAATGATTAGCTTTGGCTGTTTGCTCATTTAAATCCATACCAGTAATTCCTACATAAGGTCGTTTAACTTTACTATATTGCATTAATTGATAGGTTATATCTGTGGTCGAGTTAATGGGGATAGCAAATCCCATTCCTTCAATTCCTGTTCCAGAAAGTTTTAGGGTATTAATCCCAATAACATTTCCCTCACTATTCACTAAAGCACCACCACTATTACCAGAATTGATAGCTGCATCTGTTTGAATTAAAGTGAATTTTTTTCCGTCAGAATCAGTAACTTCTCTGTTGACAGCACTAATTACTCCACAAGTAATACTACTTTGCATACCTAAAGGGTTACCAACTGCCATAGCAAATTCTCCTACTTTAATGTTATCAGAATCAGCAAATTCAGCTTTGGAAAGCCCTGTTTTTTCGATTTTTATTACTGCTAAGTCAGTTTGTTCATCGGTTCCAATAATTTTTGCTTCATATTCATTGGTATCATTAAATAAAGTAACAGTTAATTTGGTAGCTTCAGATACTTCATAATAAGATTCTGAGGAAGTAGTAGCAACGATATGATTATTGGTTAAGATATAGCCATCATCACTAATAATAATACCTGAGCCACTAGCTGTAGCTGTGCTTTGTTGTGTTTGTCTTCCAAACATTGAAATAAGAGAATTAACATTGTATTCTACTTTAATTCCTACAATGGATGGTAAGATTTTGTTAGCAGCATAAATAGATGTGTCAGAATAATTGGTTAATGAAGTTTGATTTACATAACCTGAATTTATATTGTTGGTATTCGTATTTGAAGCATGATTAATATTTAAGATTTGTGAACGAATGGTAGGGATACCAAAACAAGTACCTAATACAACACCACAACCAACTATTCCACTCAAGAAAGGCAATAAAATTGTCTTTCCAAATCCAATTTTTGCTTTAGGTGTTATTTCATTTTGATAAACGGTTTTTTTATATGTATTGGGATTTTGAACCGTTTTAAAGTTTTTGATATTTTGTTCTTTATTTTCTTCCATATGTAGACCTCCTAAAAATATTTATTAATAGGATAACCTATTATGCACATATCATACAATAGATTTGTGAAATTTGTGTGAAAAAAAGTTGGATTTGTATTGAAAATGATAGCATAAAAATATATAATAGAAAAAAAGCAAAGGATGGATGAAGATGAAGGAAACAAAGACAAAAAAAAGACAAAAGGGGGTAACCTTAACTACATTAGCCATTACGGTGGTAGTCTTAACAATTATAGCAGGAATTGCTATTTTTAGTGGAAAAGAAACCATAAAAAAAGTCAAATTAGCAGAGTTAAAAACAAATATGCTATTAATTCAAGCAAAAGCAAGAGAATATATAGAAGAAGTTATTTTTCAAATGGGAACAGAAGACATATCAGAAGAAAAGAAGAACGAGATTAGAAAGAACATTTATGAAGAAGAAGCTGGATTAACACAAAATATAGAACCTCCAAGTTATATAACAAATACTCATGTTTATCAGTTAACAGATATTTCAAAAAAGAGATGGGGATTAAAAGAGATAAAAACAGAAAGTGATTATTTGATTCAATTTAATGAAACGCAAGTTGCTGTAGAAGTATATTATATTCCAGGATATGAAGGAAAACATTCATTACGTGAGATAGAAAATATAAAAGAATAAAAGGAAATGAAATAAGAATGAAAGAAAAAGAGAGAGAAAGACTAATTCAATTAAAAGAAAAGGAGAAGGAACTGGAGCAAAAAGGGGTGACTAATATCTGTGGAATTGATGAAGCAGGTAGAGGACCTTTAGCCGGTCCGGTAGTAGTAGCAGGAGTTATTATGCCACCAGATTCCATGATAGAAGGAATTAATGATTCGAAAAAAGTTTCTGAAAAGAAAAGAGAACAATTATATGAATTAATTATACAAGAGGCTGTTAGTTATGCTGTGGCTGTTATTCAACCAGATATTATTGATGAAATCAATATTTTACAGGCAACTAAGCAAGGGGTAACACAGGTAGTGGAAGGATTAACAATTAAGCCAAATGTAATCCTTGTTGATGCACTAACACATATAGATACTAAAGGAATTCCGTATGAATCCATTATCAAAGGAGATGCTAAATGTTACAACATTGCTACAGCTTCCATTATTGCTAAAGTAACCAGAGATAGGATAATGAGGCAGTGGGATGAGATTTATCCTCAATATGGATTTATTGCACATAAAGGATATGGTACAGCAAAACATATCCAAGCCATTAAAGAATATGGATTATGTCCAATACATAGAAGAAGTTTTACTAAAAATTTTGTTAATTAGGAGAAAAAAGTGAGAATCATAGATATTATAGAAAAGAAAAGAGATGGAAAAGAATTAACGAAAGAAGAAATTGAGTATTTTATTTCCGCGTATACTAAGGGGGAAATGGAAGACTATCAGGCATCTGCATTAATTATGGCTATTTTTTTACAGGGAATGACAGAAAAAGAAACAACAGAATTAACATTAGCCATGGCACATTCAGGAGAAATATTAGACTTATCCTCACTGGGGGAAGTCATTGTGGATAAACATTCTACAGGAGGAGTAGGAGATAAGGTTTCACTTATTGTATTGCCATTAGTTAGTTCGTTAGGTGTGCCAGTAGCAAAAATGTCAGGAAGAGGATTAGGATTTACAGGAGGAACAGTAGATAAATTAGCGTCTATTCCAGGCTATCAAACAACCATAGATAAGGAGCAATTTATACAAAATATCAAACAAATTGGTATTAGCATGATTTCGCAAACATTAAATTTGGTACCAGCGGATAAAAAGTTATATGCATTAAGAGATAGTATTGCTTGTGTAGAAAGTATACCATTAATTGCTTCAAGTATCATGAGTAAAAAAATAGCAAGTGGAGCACAAAAAATTGTATTAGATATAACGGTTGGTAAGGGTGCTTTTATGAAAAATAGAGAACAAGCAAGGACATTAGCCAATACGATGATTCAAATCGGAAAATTAACCAGTCGAGAAACCATATGTGTATTAACCAATATGAACCAACCATTAGGTTATGCAGTAGGAAATACATTAGAAGTTATTGAAGCAGTTAAATTTTTAAAAGGAGATATGCCAGAAGATTTAAAACAAGTCGTGTTAGCATTGGGAGCATATATGATTCAACTGGCAGGAAAGGGAGACGATTTAGAAGAAAATAAAATTAATATGTTACAAAATATTCAAAATGGAAAAGCCTATCATCGATTTCTAGCATTAGTAAAAAATCAGAGGGGAGATATTACTTATCTAGAAAATTTAGATAAATTACCAAAGGCAAAATATCAAGAGGCAATAATAAGTGAAAAAGAGGGATATATAAAGGATATTGATAGTAAAGAAGTAGGAAAATTAGCTAGTATACTGGGAGCAGGAAGAGAGAAGAAGGAAGATCATATAGAAGAAACCGTTGGTATTGTCTTAACAAAAAAAGTTTCAGAAAAAGTACAAAAAAACGATATTTTAGCTTATATACATGCTAATGATCAAACAAAATTACAAGAAGTTAAGCAAAAACTACGAACAACAATTCAGATTTCACCAATCATAGTGCAACCAGAAGAAACTATTTTGGATATTGTTAAAGGGTAAAACAGAAAATATTGGAATTACCATGAAAGGAATTGAAAATTTGACAAGATATGATATAATGATAAGTAGTAAAAAGAGGAGAAAGGATGGAGACTAATGAAAAAGAAGAACCAAAAAGAAAAAATGATAAAAAAACAATATGATAAAGGGCAAGTATTTGTAAAAATAATGGCAGGAATATTAACCATTTTAATGTTAGCAGGAACAATAGGAACGCTTGTTTATGCATTAATGTAAGAAAAGGAGAAATACATGGTAATCAATTTAGGAATGAATTGGGAAAATTTTTATAAAGACAATATTGTTTCTTATCTAAAATCATTACAAGAGAGTCCATTAGAATTAATTACGTTAATCTTAGATATGACTATTGTTATCTTTTTATTATATTGCTTTTTAAAAGTAGTTAGAGGTTCTAGAGCATGGCAATTAATCAAAGGAATAGCACTTTTGATTATCACAACTTGGATTAGTGGACTTTTTAATTTAAAAATTCTTAATTGGATTTTAACTGGAATTATGAATTTAGGTGTTATTGCTATTATTGTTATCTTCCAACCAGAATTGAGAAGAGCATTAGAACAATTAGGAACTAATAAATTGACTCGATTTTTTGGCATAGATCAAGATGTATCAACTAAGACGAAAGAAGATATTTATAAAGTGGTAATTGCTGCTACAGAACTTTCTAAAGCAAAAACAGGAGCATTAATTGTTATAGAAAGAGATATAAAAATACAAGATATTATAGCAACAGGAATACCTATGGAGGCAGAAGTATCCCCACAATTATTAGTCAATATATTTGAGCCGAAAACGCCTTTGCATGATGGTGCAGTTGTTATTTCAGGCAATAAGATTTCTGCGGCAGCATGTGTGCTACCATTGGCGAATGATAAAGATATTGCTAAAGAATTAGGAACAAGACATAGGGCAGCATTGGGAATCTCTAAAGAATCAGATAGTATTGTGGTTGTTGTTTCAGAAGAAACAGGAAAAATGTCAGTAGCGAAAGATGGTACATTAATTGCTGATGTAAGAGAAGATGTCTTAAAAAAGATTTTAATGAATAATGTGGTAACCAAAAGATTTGCCATGGAGAAGGTACAAAGAAAAAATAGATTAAAGAAGTTTAAAGCATTACTAAAACATGAAAAAGAACCAAAAGCAGATGAATAAAGTCGCTATAAAAGGCGACTTTTGCTTATAGCATATGCTTAGAAAGGTGAAGAAATTAGAATGAGAAATATCAAGTTAACAATAGAATATGATGGCAAAGATTTTCATGGTTGGCAAAAGCAACCTAATCAATTAAATATACAAGGAACGATAGAAAAGGCAATTGAACAAATAACTGGTGAAGAAGTAGAGCTTTTGGCTTCAGGAAGAACGGATAGTGGTGTACATGCACTTCGGGCAGGTAGCCAATTTTAAAACCAATTCGCATATTCCCATTGAAAAGTTTGCGATGGCAATTAATAGTCGATTAAAAAAGTCAATTTTAATACGAACAGCTGAGGAAGTAGATGATAAGTTTCATAGTAGATTATGTTGTAAGAAAAAAACATATCGTTATATTATTAATAATACTCAAGTGGGAACAGCCATTTATCGAAATTTAGAGACGCATATTCCTATGGAACTAGATGTCCAGAAAATGAAACAGGGTATTCAATATTTTGTAGGAGAACATGACTTTAAAGCGTTTAAAGCAAGTGGTACTAGTGCAAAAAGTAGTGTTAGAACAATATATCAAGCGGAAATTATAGAAAAACCAGATAATAAAATTTGGATCGAATTAACAGGAAATGGATTTTTGTATAATATGGTTCGTATTATAGCAGGGACTTTAGTTGAAGTTGGGTTAGGAAATATTGAACCCGAAGAAATTTCATGTATTCTAAAACAAAAGCAGAGAGAGAAAGCAGGAAGAACATTACCTCCACAAGGTTTATATTTAGTTAAGGTAGAATATGAAACAGATGAACAAAAATGAAGGAAGTGCATAAAATATAGTAAAAAGAAAAAGGAGAGAAAGCATGAATACTTTACTTATATTTTTTGCCTTACCCATTGCCGTTATTATTATTTCTATTGCTTTACAAAAGATTCTCAAATGCCCTGCTCTAGTAGCTGCTATCATATTTGCTATTTTTTTAATTGTTACTTTTATTATTAATAATTTGAATTTTCTCATTGCAGCTATTGTATATGCTATCATTAGTTTTATTACTGCTTATATCGTATGTATTATTTGTCGATTTGTTCATTTACCAAGACAATGTTCTTGTTTTTCTAGAGGATGTGCAGAAAACAATAGGGTAGCACTTAATACGATAACAAATCAGACGCAAAATTGTGGATGTGGTTGTAATGATAATAACAACAATGATGATGATGAGAATTGTGATGGTAATTGGCAAGTTTCTGGCATGAATGGGATTAGTGCTAGAGTGAACATAGTTCCTAATGGTAATACTAATGGAAGAACAGGTAGTATTAGTGGCTGTTACCGAAGAAGATGTTAAAAAATAAAATCAGTCTAAGACAGTATTTGCTTGGACTGATTTATTTTCAGTTTTTTTATTCATTTACTAAGGAAGAAGCGTACTGACTATTAAATGTAGATGTTGGAATAGCAACAACAGGACGAATAGAACAACCATCGCCAAAGTTATTATTTACATTATAAAAATTGATATTTCCCATTCCTTCAAAAACATATAAACCACGATTGTTACCAGCAGAACCAGGAGAGGAAAGCCACCAAGTTAGCGAAGAATTAATATTATAGATTCCATAAAATTCATTTGGAACAAGCCAATTGTTTGCACAATTTGTTTTATATCCATAAGTTTCGAACGTACATATAAATTGATTTGAATTTGTATGTGTTTGATTATAAGATTTTGCGAATAATTCTACTGTTGGACTGGCAATAGCAAATTCAGCATCAGTAGACTTAAACTTACTCCAACGATCTGGATCAGTCAAAAATGCTGTTGCGGTTATATTAGGATTAGTATTAGTTTCTATGAATAAAGAATTAATCATTGGATTTAATTTTTTTCCAATTTCACTTACAGATGATCCATTAGGGTATTCTGAGGTATAAGAACCTGGTTTATAATCTCCTAAATTTGTATCTGGATTATCAGTAAGTACTTTATCGGAGATAATATAGGTGTATTCATCATCTTGATAAAATAATCTCCATCCTCCTGTTTTATTTATTTCTGTTGTATAGTTGCTTACTTTCCAACCGTATTTACTGATTATTGTTTCTTCTGGTTTAGAAGGATTTTCTTCTGAAAAAGCCCCTTTCCATATTTCGGATGGTTTTATGGTATGATTTCCATATTCTTTTTTGGTAGTTAGTTCAGCGTCTAAATCTAAAGATTCTGATACATTAGAAAAATATTTATTTAATATGTTGATAAATTGTTGTTTGGTAATGTTTCCTTCTTGATTTGATTGTATAGCTAGTATTTCTGTTCTTGCTTCTTCTATGATATTTGATCTTTCTGTTTGTTCTTTTGCATTAGTTGCTTTCATCACAATACTATTTTTTCCTGTTAACATAGCAATACTGATAGCTGATAAAATAAGCAAGATAATGATAGTAATGACTAAAGCAATTAGTGTTATTCCAGCAGATTCAGCTTTTTTTATTTTATTTTTCATCTTACGTAACCTCCATATCTATTTAATGTTACTTATAACATAATTCTTATTATTAGTCAATAGGAATATCATCTTATCTTCATAAAGTAGTTGAAAAAAAGAAAAAAATATGTTATGATAAAAAAACAAAAAAGAAGGAGTAAATATGATAGATGTATTGGTTGATGCTATCAGTGATAGCGTAAAATTACTTCCATTTTTATGGATAACCTATGTCATTATGGAATACCTAGAGCATAAGACGCAAGATAGGACAAGAAGAGCTATAAAAAAATCAGGTAAATATGGGCCATTGATAGGCAGTATATTAGGTATATTTCCCCAATGTGGTTTTTCTGTTTCAGCAACTAATTTGTATGCAGCAAGGGTAATTACATTAGGGACATTAATTGCTGTTTATCTTTCTACATCAGATGAAATGTTGCCAATTTTTTTATCAGAAGCAGTACCAATTTCGACTATTGTATCAGTATTGGTCATAAAATTAGTGGTAGGTATGATAGCTGGTTTTTTGATTGATTTTGTCATGAGGCTGAGAAAAAAAGAGGAAGAAGAGAAAATTATTGATTTATGTGAAAAAGAACATTGCCATTGTGAACATGGACTAATCAAGTCAGCGCTAAGGCATACATTCAATATATTTTTCTTTATTTTATTGATTAATGTTTTGATGAATATAGTCGTTTATGGTATAGGGGAAGAACATATTTCAGAATTTTTGCAAAATCAACCCATTTTAGGTCCAGTATTAGCAGGATTAATTGGTCTCATTCCTAATTGTGTATCTTCGGTTATTTTAACACAGATGTATTTAGAAAATGTTATATCAGTTGCTACCATGATTTCTGGTTTATTGGTAGGAGCAGGGGTAGGATTAGCTGTTTTGTTTAAGATGAATCAGGGGATAAAACGAAATTTACAAATTGTTGCCTTATTATATAGTATTGGTGTAGTTGTTGGAATTATCATAGAATTAATAGGAATAAGGATTTAAGGTTGAGTACCTTAAATCCTTATTTTAATGACTGTTTGGATTTCCTCTTTTTAGGTTAACAATGATGGCATCTTGGTTGTCAAATAAATATTTTGAATCGGTTATGTCTGTTTGAACTGGGTCAAATTCGTTTTTTTCATCCATAAAATCTATATGTTGAAAATCAAATTTCTTTTTATTTGTTTCATGATTATTATTTTCTGTTACCATTGAAGCTGTATGAGTATATTTGCTGAAGTCATAATTTTTAATTTTTTGTGGTTCTTTATATTTGGGTTGTAAAAAGTCTAGTAATCCACAACCAGCCAAAAGTCTTCCTTTATCACCCATGACTTTATAGCCACATTTTTTTAAGGTTAATGCTTGTAATTTTCCTTGTTTTAATGTACTAACATATTTCCATGCTACATTTCCATATTTAGAATCATATTCTACTTTTTCGGTATCAATACTATTGGAGTAAGTCCACTCTCTATGCGTACCAAATTCGTTAGACCACCATTCGATTTCATCATAGTCTGCATTTCCAGTGAAAATTTTATTTGCACAATTAGATAGGATAAGAGAGCGATAATTTTCTTTTTGACCATGAACTTCTAATTGTGATAAACTTTGTACAGAGATAGTTGGAGCAACTTTAAATTTTCGATATAAGGTAAACATTGGTTCAGTAGCTTTACAGATAAAATCTGCAAATTCGTCAATGTATAAGAAGTGAGGTATGCGAGTAAATTCGTTTCCTGGCCTTCTTAAAACAGCATTTTGCATAGAAATCAAATAAAATAAACCAAAAGCTTTGTGCCCAGTAGCACCTAAATCTCCACGTCTAGTACAAATAAAGACTACTTTTCCTTCTTTTAAGAATTGATCAAAGTTTATGTTATGATGTCTGTTGCATAAAATTGGTTTAATACCAGGAATTCGTAATAAATTATCTAATTGACTAACGGCTGTATAAATATATTTTTCTATTTCTGTCTTTCCTGGTGCATTTTGATAAAAGTTTTTCTTGAAATAGGTAAGTTGTACAGCATATTTTGCTTTTAATTCTTCATCATATGCCATGATTTCACACATTTTTTCGATTAATTCAAAATTGGTTAGTAATTTTAGTAGGTCTTCCATATTAGGAAGTGTTCCTTCATTCATTCTTGGATACATCTCTTTTAATAAAATAACCGTATTTTCGATGGCTTGTGTTGAAATGTCAGCACGATACGATTCTTCAGGATCATCATGTGTTACTAAAAACATGGATTTTAAAACAGAAGATATCGTTACAGCAATTTTAGCAGGATCATCATAAATAAAAGGGTTTAGCCCAATTGTATTATGATGACTAGAAGGATCAATAATATCATAGTCAATACCAAAATTTTTACAAATATCCATCATATGGTTAAGTACTTCATCATCAGGTGCCATTAGTGTGATTCCTAGATCACGATAAACGGTATCTCCCTGTATGGTACCCAAAATCATTTTCTTTAAGTAAGTATGGAAGATGGCTTCTTTTCCTGGCGTGGGGGTTAATAAATTTAAATTAAAGTTCTTATTTAAATAATCATTGTCATAAGGTTTATTTAATGTGGCAATTCCTGTTCGTAAAGCGGTAAAACCTAGTTCTTTTGAAGCTTCTCGGAAGAAATATTTTCTTTCGATATCTTTAGCCATTAAGGGTTCATAAATTAAGGAAGTTTTTCCTGTTCCTGAACCACCACATACAAATAGAGATTGATACCTGGAGGTTTCTGGAATAACAATTTTTTTATTGTAATCATCATCTGTACATAAATAAACTTCACAAGTGTATGGTCCATGCCCTTCTTTTTTATCAGATAAGTCGATTCCACGAAAATCCCAAATAGAACGTACTTTAAGAGGATCATCTTTGATTTTAAAGTAAACCCATTTAAAGAAAGGATACACTGTTACTAGTGGTAAATATAGAGAAATAGCTACAAAGGCAGGAGTAACTAAATCCGAAAATTCAGTAATGAGAGTGGTATAATTAGGAACAGATAATAATAACAACCAAGCCCCCATATTAAGCCACTGCGTAAACATAGAAATGGCAACCACATAAAAAGCGGTAATAAAAACATAAAACAAAGTTACTTTGTAACCTTTGGCTTTAGCAAATTTTGAAGTTGGGCAGAAAGCAAAGGCAAAAGTAGGGCAAGCTAAAGCTAATAAATATTGAATAGGTCCCCAATAAGAATAAGAAACACCAGTAAATATCATCAATAACATTTCTACTATTCGATCAACAACAATGTAAGCAGTAAGTAAGGTTAATATATAAGTAGCAAAAGTATTTCTATTGGTATTTAATTTTTTCAAAAATTTATCTATATATTTCATGAAAAGATTCCCTTTCTTAATTATAATCATACATATATATTATCCTATAAAATAGCGAAAAAAACAAGTCTTTTCGTCAAAGTTTTTGAATAAAAAACAGGAGAATGAATATAATAAGGAAAAGGTGATAAATTATGGAAAATGATCAATATAGAAAAGAGCAAAAGATAATAGAGAAAAATGAAATAGAAAAAGAAATTGAATTAATTAAAACGATTATTCGAACAAAAGAAGAGTTAAAAGTAGCTAATTGCAATTTTGAATATGCACACGATGATTTAGTGGATTATTATGTGTATCAAATAAAAGCCAATCAGGCTAAATTAGATTATTTAATTAAGGTAGCTAAGGCAAATGGAATAGAAGTGGACATGATTAATGATATAAAATTTAGACTATGGAATGTGGAAGAAGTCAGTTAAGATAGGTAATATTTGTCCATTATTTCACATACAAATGGTAATAAGAAATTATTATCATTTTTTTGGTGCAAGGAGTGAAAATTAGGATGGATATAAATATACTTACTTATTTGGCGTGCATTTGCTTTCTTTTTATTTTTGGTAGAATATTTATTTTACCACTAAAGAAAATTTTAAAATTGGTATTTAATTCTCTCTTAGGTGGAGGATGTATTTATCTTATAAATTTAATTGGTTCAACTTTCGGCTTTCATGTTGGTTTAAATTTTTTTACTAGTATAATAATACGGATTGTTAGGTTTACCAGGAGCAGTTTGTCTAATTGTTGTAAAATTGTTGATTGAATAAACCATATTAATAGCACAAAAGGATAAAGAAGAAAAAAGAATTTGAACTTTCGGAGAAAATATGATACAATAAAAAAGATTTTTTATTCATTACGTTTGTGTTAGGAAGGAATGAGATGAATCATGATCATTTTAATTATTGATGATGAGCTAAATAAAATATATAAGATAGTAGAAGAAGCAGAAAGAATGGGGATAGAATGTATTGGATTTCAAACATTAGAACCAACCTTAAAGTTTTTAGAAACAGGAGAGATTGAAGGAACAGGAGAAAGAATTGAAATAGATGGTATTATAACTGATATGCAATATCCGATTCATGAGGGAATTTGTTCAGAAGAGGATAATTATGCAGGAAAATATTTAATTAAATGGTTAATAGAAAACAAGAAGGAAATACCAGTATTAGGAAACTCAATATGTTTTAAAGATTTTAAGACAGATTATCCTCATTATGAAGGAATGATGCCAGGATTATTTAATTCTCAGAAATTTGAAAGCTTTATTTCTGTACTAAAAGGTATTCCTCAAGTAAAACAGGAAAAATCTAACGAACCAGAACGATAAAAAACGTGAGACATTATGTCTCACGTTTTTTTATGAAAAAGTAATTATTCAACAGTAACAGATTTAGCAAGGTTTCTAGGTTTGTCAACATCTAATCCTTTTTCTTTGGCAATGAAATAAGAAAACAACTGCAAAGGAATAATCGATAAAATAGGAGAAATAAATGGACTAGTTTCTGGAATATGAATGGTCATATCAAACATATCTTCATTTACTTTTTGGTTAGTGATGACCAAAGTTTTTGCTCCACGCGTAATTACTTCTTGAATATTACTAATGGTTTTTTCTACAAGAGTAGCATCTGTCATAATACTAATCACAGTAATACCATTTTCAATTAAAGCAATTGGTCCATGTTTTAATTCACCCGCTGGATAACTTTCGGAATGAATATAAGAAATTTCTTTTAATTTTAGAGAGCCTTCTCTTGCTACGGTTTCATCAATTCCTCTACCTAGAAAAAAAACATCTTTTTCTAGGTAAATTTGTTTGGCAAATTCATGAATAGAGTCAACTTGTTTTAAGGTTTCTTCTATTTTTCCTGGCAATTCCATAATGTCTTTTTTTAATACACAAAGGGTATCGTTATTCTTATCTAATACTTCAGCAAAATAAATGGCTAATAGAGTAATTAACATTACTTGAGAAGTATAGGCTTTAGTAGAAGCAACAGCGATTTCAGGTCCTGCATGAGTAAAGATAGAAAAATCTGCCTCTCGTGTAATTGAACTTCCAATGACATTGCTGATAGCAAGTGTTCTAGCACCTTTTTCTTTACAAAGTTTTAGTGCAGCAATAGTATCTGCCGTTTCGCCAGATTGAGAGATAAAAATACATAAAGTTTTTTCATCAATTAGCGGATTTCGATACCTGAACTCAGAAGCAATATCTACTTCTGTTGTTATCTGACAAAGTTTTTCTAGTGTATTTTTTCCTGCTAATCCTGCATGCATAGCTGTACCACAAGCAACAATATAAATTTTATTTAATGTAGATAAATATTCTTTTGTAAAGTTTAATTCATCAAATTCACATTTCGTTGTTTCATTACATTTTGCTCCTATGGTTTCTCTAATGGCTGTTGATTGTTCATAGATTTCTTTCAGCATAAAGTCCTCAAATCCATCTTTTTCAGCACTAGATGCGTTCCATTCAATAGAAGTGGTATCTTTTGTGATGATGTTTAAATTGGTATCATAAAAAGTAACATCATTTCTCGATAAAATAGCTAATTCAAAATCATTTAGCAAATAGAAATTTCGTGTAAAAGAAAGGATAGCTGGAATATCAGAAGAAATATAGTTTTCGTTTTCTCCTTTTCCAATAACTAATGGACTATCTTTTCTGGTAACAATCATGTTATCAGGATAGTCTTTACAAATAATTTCTATGGCAAAACTTCCTTTTAAATCTGCACAAGCATCTTTTACTGCACGTAAAAATCTTAAATGATCTACATTTTTATCTTTTTCATAATAATAATGGACTAAGTTGGGAATGACTTCTGTATCTGTTTGCGAGTAAAAGGTGTAACCATGTTTGGTTAAGAAATTTCTTATTTCGTGATAGTTTTCAATAATTCCATTGTGAACTACACTAAAAATTTTATGGTTATCCATATGAGGATGGGAGTTTTCTTGTGATGGTTTTCCATGAGTTGCCCATCTGGTATGAGCGATACCAATAGTACCCATTAAATCATCAATACCTTTTAAATGATATAAATTTTTTACTCTTCCTTTATCTTTCATTAAAGAAAGTTTGTTATTTTCAATCGTTGAAATACCAGCTGAATCATATCCTCTGTATTCTAAACGAATTAGCCCATTGATTAAAATAGGGCTTGCTTTTTGGTTTCCTATGTAACCAACAATTCCACACATAATTAATCCTCCTAAAAAATGATTTGGGAATTGAAAGTATGCAACTTAAAACTAAAATATATTAATCTTTGTTACAGTATTACTACTGTTTTTTTCTTAATACTTATGACCTTAGTTAAAGCCACTAGAGCATCCGCCGAATTTTCGATCACTCTAGACCTCGTCAACACTTAAGATTAAGTGTTCAGGCGCTTAATGATATGAATTCTCCTTTCTCAAGAATATTCTGCATTTCTTTCAATTTACCTTATTATATTACACTAAAAAAGAAAAAGTTACAAGACTTAAAATAAAAAAAGTATCCGAAATAGCTTGTATAATTTTTATGGATTAGTATATAATCTAGATAAAGGAAGGAGTGATTTTTGTGAGTGAAAAAATTAAAGTAATTCAATATGGGGTAGGCAAGATGAGTGTATATACTATGCGATATGTATATGAAAAAGGGGCAGAAATAGTAGGAGCAATTGATGTTAATCCAGACGTTATAGGCAAAGATATTGGAGAGATTATGGGAAGTGAAAAGAAAGGAATAAAAGTAGTTTCTTTAGATGAAGCAGAAAATATGATGAGAGAGGTAAAACCAGATATTGCTATTGTAACAACTATGAGTTTAATTAAAGATGTTGAAGATGCTTTAATGTTATGTGCAAAATTGGGTGTTAATGCTATTACTACTTGTGAGGAAGCCTTTTATCCAATGAATTCTAATCCAGAAGTAACCAAACGATTAGATGATATGGCCAAACAAACTGGTTGTACCATAACAGGAAGTGGATATCAAGATGTTTATTGGGGGCAACTTATTTCTAGTATAGCAGGATCCACACAGACGATAAAGAAAATTAAAGGAAGTTCTAGTTATAATGTAGAAGATTATGGAATTGCCTTAGCAAAAGCACATGGGGCTGGATTATCTTTAGAAGAATTTGATGAGCAAGTGGCATCTGTTGATAGAATTTCAGATCAAGAAAGACAAGAGATGATAAACAAAGGAGAATATTTGCCATCTTATATGTGGAATGTGAATGGTTGGTTATGTGCCAAATTGGGATTAACCGTAAAAAATCAAACACAGAAAACAGTACCACAAACGAATAATGAAGATATCGAATCATCTACTTTAGGTATGACAGTTAAAGCAGGAATGGCTACAGGAATGAGTGCTGTTGTTACAACAGAAACGGAAGAAGGAATAATAATTGAAAGTGAATGTATAGGAAAAGTATATGCCAAAAATGACTTTGATAAAAATGAATGGACAATTATAGGGGAACCAGAAACAACATTAGTGATTAATAGACCATCTACAGTAGAATTAACTTGTGCTTCTGTAGTTAATCGAATACCTGATGTAATCCATAGCCGATCAGGTTATGTTCCTACTGAAGAAATGGGGGAATTACAGTTTAGAATGAACATTTAGTAAAAGAGAAAAAATGTTAAACATACCATATACATGAATAGTGCAAAAATAGGAGATTAAGATAAAAAGTTAAAGAGGGCTTGATTTTCAAGCTCTTTTGTGTTATAATAGCAATGTAATATAAAAATAACTGACATAAAGTTTGAAATTTATTTGAGGTGAGTTATGGGAGAACGTAATGTTAAAAATAAGCCAAAAGGAAATATACGAAAAATGTGGAATGCATTCTGGCAACCAGAGGCAGAAGAGATGTCAGAGGCAGAAGAAATAATGCAGGATGCAAGTTTATCAAGCGAGATGAAAAAATTATTAATTAACGCATTAAAACAAGCTGATCATATTGTGCTACCAACAGATAGAGAAGTAATAATGAGGACGGATTTATTGGGAAGAAATCAAAAAGAAATGGCACAAAAAACATTAGAGAAAAATCCAATTCAGTTAAATACACCATTTAAAATAGAAAAAGAGACAGGAAAAATAGTAAGAAATAGCCATAAAAAGGATATAGAAAGATAAAGAAGATACAAGAAATTTTAATTTTCTTGTATTTTTATCTTGACAAATGGTAAAACTACCTTTATAATAAATAACGTTGTAAGATATGGCGAAGTAGCTCAGTTGGCTAGAGCATTCGGTTCATACCCGAAGGGTCATGTGTTCGAATCACATCTTCGCTACCAATTTTTATATAAGACGAAAAAAGGTGTTTCAAATGTTTTGAAATACCTTTTTTATTTTTGACTTGACGAATTAAAGCGTTTTTTCTATTTGTTAGTGAGACCATAATGTGAGAGCAAATTATGATGACTGGTTTTTATTTTGTTCATAATTTTTTTTCATTTGTTTATAAAATCGTAAAGCGTCTAAAATTTCCTCATCGGTTAGACCATCTATTTCTTGAGAATAGGCAGAGTAGAAGTCATGTTCATTATGGTCATAATTTTTTAGGGTTGTTTTACATAATAAATAATCAATACTACAATTAAATATTTCTGATAGTTTTAGTAATATTTCAAGACTTGGTTTTCTATCTTCTTTTTCGTATAGACTAATAATTCCTTTTGATAATTCTAGCTTTTTGGCTAATTCTTCCTGTGTAATATGGTTTTCTTCTCTTAATAATTTAATTCTATTCATTTTTATCACCACTAATAGTATAACATACTTAAAGTATACTTTTCAATATCTTTTTGAAACTTTTCTTAGTGTTAACTAACTTATTGAAAATCAGAAAAAAAATAAATAAAAAAGCATTGACTTCTTACCCAAAGTAAGATATACTAATCTACAAGGAATAAAAAATTTGCAGATAAAACAAGGAAATCAGCTTTTATTTAGAGCATACAAATTTTTTTATCCTTAAAGTATACTTAAAGTAAGAAAAAGGAGGAGAAAAGCGGTGAAAAAATGGAAAAAAAGGTTATTGACTGTAATGATTTATGTATTCTATTGGGGAATGTGGACTAATTTAATTGTATGGGGATTCATGACAGCAAGCACATTAAATTAAAAAGTAAGGAGGAAGACATGATGACAAGACAAGATTTAAAAGATTATAAATATAATAAAGAATGGATAAAAAACCAAGTAGAATGGGTAAGAGAACAACAGCAAACCATCAATAAATTAACATCAATTATACAGGATATGCCTAGACGGAAAGAATTATATATATGATAAAGAGGCAGAAAGAATGGCAGAAATAAGAGACAGTTTTGATGTATTAATGGAAGAAATTATTAAAGAAAAAAAGCAAGAAAAAGAAATTATTATTATATTAAAAAAAGTAAAACAGCCATATAAAAACATTTTATTTAAAACGTATATACAAGCCAAGAGTCTAGTAGAGGTAGCTAATGAAATGAATTATGCATATAAATATACCATAAATATGCATAAAGAATCATTAAATGAATTTGATAAAATTTGTAAGTTGTGATAAAAAAAGGTTTTATCTTACCCTATACATGTGTTTTAATGTAAAATAGATAAAAATATCATTTTAATAGGGTATCCATTTAAGGATATAGAACAATAATAAGTTAAGCAAAAAATGATCAGCACTTACTAAATGGGTAAGTGTTATTTTTATCGTATAGCTAAAAAGGGGGGAAAAGAAATGGGAATAATCAACAATATATTATTTTTATGTGGTTTTTTGTAGTCAAAGTTTCATAAACAAAAAGCTAAAACAATAAATAAGGGAGGATTACGATGGTAGAAATGAAATGTGAAATAAAAGGATTAGATAAACTCGAAAAGAGTATCAATAGTATGCTTAGCAAACTTCCCAAAAAAGTAGAAGAAATAAAAAAACAAGAAAAAAACAATTAAGGAGGAAAATAACATGGAACCAAAAACAAGTACATTAACAAAATTATTTCATGGCGATGATTTAGAAAAACTAGTAGGTGAAAATACCAGAAAGCAGGTGGCTTTTATACAAAGTATACCAGAGTTTCTTATTGCACCAGAGCCAATTACCTATTCAGCATTAGATATTGATGACGAAAGACAAGCACAAGGAAGAAAGAAAGCAGAATCAATTGAGATAGAACTTTTATTTACAGAGGAACAATATGATGAATTAAAAGCGATTCAAGATGAAAAATTAAATGGATATTGGGCTATCCAATTACCAGAAGAGACAGCAACACAAGCAGGAAAACCACTAACCTGGTATTTTACAGGCACATGCCACATAGGGATGTCAGAAATTGCTATTGATGATATGTTAAAAGCAAAGTTAACAATATATAGAAGTTCAGCAATTCAAGAGAACAAGGGATTTCCTAACGTGTAGAAGAAATCAGGAAAAAAGATAAACATGAGAGAGGAATTAAAATCCTCTCTTTTAAAAAGGAGAGAAAAAAATGATAATAGAAACAAAAAATAAAAATATTAATTTAGTGTTAAAAACAAGAAAGATAGTTGATATAGCTAATCTATTAAACGATAAAAATTTTGAAAAGGCTTTTACTGAAGCATATGCAATTTGTGATAGAGAGGTCCTAGCAAAAATAATTTTTATATTAGCAGAAACAGAAGAAGAAAAAAGTGTATTTGCTTCTTTTGATGAAGTATATGACTTTTTAGATGATTGTCGAGTAGAAAGTGTAACGGTAAATGACCTTTATCAGAAGATTGCAGAGGCATTGAATGAAGAGGGTTTTTTCAAAAAGAAAATGAACAAAAAGGAATTAAAAGAAATGATATCCAATCCTTTATCAACCATGAATATGAACGAATTAGTGCAGAAATCAGCAGAAAAAGCAATGAGCAAAATAGCAGAACAACAATTACAAGCAGAGCAATTTCAGGGATACAAGGGATAAGTGATTTGGTAGAAAGAGTAAAAGACGTAAATACGATTATTGAATTATTGTATGCAATTGAGCCTCTTTGCTATTATTTTGATATGAAACCAAGGGAGTTTTGGAATAGTACGTATAGAGAGGTTAATCTTTATCTTCAAACTCATCTAGTAAAAATAGTAGATAATTTAAAACGTGAAATTAATCTCCAAGAAGCAGTAACCAATAAATTGATTAGGGCAGATAGTATGAGTAAAAGACCTAAAATCATACCTATACGAGATCATTATAAAGAATTATTTAACCAAACAGAACCCAGAGACATGTCACCAAAAGAGATAACAAAAAGAATGAGAGAGATAATGAATACAAAAAATCAGTAGCGTTTATGTTTTATCATGTCACATCGATAAGAAGGAAGGAGAAAAGCAAATGACGGTTGAAGAACTGGATATAATCGTAACAGCGAAAGTAGAAGGGGCAACAAAAGAAATAAAAAAATTAGTTCCATCGATAAAGCAATCTATGCGACAAGTACAAGAAGCATTCTCAACGATTGATGTGAAATCCATGCAAACTAAATTTCAGCAAACCATAAAATCAATCAAAAAAAGTATGCAAGAATTACCAGAAAGTCAAAAAAACAATCAATTAGGTTTAATACAAATTCCATTAATGGATAATGTATTGGCTAATATAGGGAACAATAAGGAAAACGAAGAAGCAATCGTTAACAACCTATCAGATGCATTTAATCATTTAACAGGAGCAATGAATGAGGTTGTTCAAAGTCAGGGATTTCAATCATGGTTACAGTGGAGTTCGGATAAATTAAGAGAAATTTCAGAAAAAATAGCTTCTATTGATTGGCAACCATTCATGAATGCATTAATGAAAATAGGGACAACAATAGGTGGTATTGCCTTAGAAATACTTAATGGATTGGTGGATTTCTTTAAATGGATAGTTGAAAATCAAACGGTTGCAGAGATATTATTAGGTATTGCTGTAGCCATAGGGATAATTAGTACAGTATTAGGAATCATATCTTCTGTTATGATGATTTTACAAGGTGTTGCGTCATTACTTGTATTACCTATTTTAGGAATAATCGTAGCAATAGCAGCAGTAATAGCTATTATTGTTCTTTGTATTACTTATTGGGATGAAATTTGTCAAGTAGTGTCTAGTGTTGTTAATGCAATAATAGGTTTTCTACAAGGGCTATGGAATAATGTATCTTTTATTTTTGAGGCAATATGGATGGTAATATCCACAGTTTTAGCACTTATTGAAAATATATTTGGCACAGTATTTAGGGCTATTTGGGAGATTGTTTCACCTATATTAAATGCAATATGGGAAATTATCTCCATAATTTTTCAAGCGGTATGGAATATTGTATCTTCTATATTAGGTTCAATTTGGAATATATTTTCTCAAGTATTTAATGCAATATGGGAATTGACAACTAAAATATTCCAAGGGATATGGAATATCATATCACCAATGATGAATGTTATAGGAAATGGAATAAAATCGGTATTATTAGGTATTCAGTTAGCATGGTGTACGATATGGAATACCATAGCGAATGTAGTACGAAATGTTTGGAATGGCATATGGAATTGTATAAAAGGTATTATTAATACTATTTTAGGAGGAATTGAAGGTTTTATTAATAGCATAATTCGAGGTATTAATTTTTTACTTGGTGGAATTAGTAATGTAGCCAATGCTGTAGGTTCTTTTATTGGGTTAAGTCCAATCAATTTAAGAATTAATACCATCTCTTTACCACGATTAGCTAAAGGTGGGGTTTTGACCAAAGCGACAGCAATTATAGCAGGAGAGTATAGCGGAGCAAAGACAAATCCAGAAATTGTAACACCGCAAAATATTATGGAAGAGACATTTGCTAGAGTTATATCTAGATATCAAAGTAAAGATAATAGGGAAGTAGATGGCTTAAAAAAATTAGAGATACATTTTGGAAGTAGCAAAGTAGCTTATGAAATAGCGGATTTACTAAATCAAGCAAAAAGGAAAGCAGGGAGAGCTATAGTAGAAATGTAAAAATTAAAAATGACAACAAAGATGAAGTTATATATAGGAGGATAAAAGAGATGTTATGGAAATTAAAGGGAAAAACGATGAAAACACCATCAATGTATAAAGACAGTATTGAAGATATTGATAACGATAGTTATACCAGTAAAGTAACGGGAGCATTAATAGACAATGTATTAGCACAAGGAATGCTGAAATTAGAAATGGCGTGGGATTATTGTACAGAGGATGAGGCAGAAGAATTATTACAGGTAACATATGAAAATCCCATGATCATAACGGTAAAGTGTCCAAGTGTGAAAGGGGGAATGATTACTGCTCCTTTTCGATGTGCTAAAAGAAGTTGTGAAATGTATGTAACAGGAAACGATGAAGATACTTCCCAATCAAAATGGAATGTGTCGTTTCAATTAATGCAAAAAGCATTAGTTGATAGTCAAAAAGGAGGAGAATATGTATCAGACAAGTGACCAATATAAAGAACGTATATATGCAGATAATACAAGGCATCTTCTTAATCTCTATATAGAAGGAGAACAAGTAAATCCTGATTATATATTGGATTTTAAGGTTTCACATGTCTTATTTTCTGATGGAAAATTTTCATTAGGAAGTGTAACAGCAAAGTGTGTAGAATTTAGAATCTATAAAGATGCTTTACCTAATGCATATCATAATATTTATGTCGAAACAGGTGTTAATGATGAAATTGTACCAGTTGGCTATTTTATATTAGATAATATAGAAAAACATGATGATTATACAGTAACCATTAAAGCCATAGATCATATGATAAAATTTGAATTTAATTATGATGGAAGTCAGTTAACTTATCCATGTATGATGTTAACGATATTAAGAGATATTTGTTTAAAGGCAGGAGTAGAATTGCGGTTCTACTTCTTTTTTAAATGCTAATAAACAAGTAGCAGTGTATGATAGTAGCATATCAGCAAGAGAATATTTAAGTTATATTGCTGAGCAAGCAGGAGGATTTGCTTGTATAGGAAGAGATGGAAAATTATATATCAAAACAATAGGACAAGACACAGCAGAGGTTAATATAGAATTATTTCAAGACTATAGTTGGGGAGAGATATTTCAGGTCAGTCGAGTAGCTTATGAAAATGGTGTACAAGATTTTAAATTTGGAGATGAAACAAATAATACCATATGGATTAATCCAGATAATATGTATATTGTAGATGAAAATCAAATCAAAAACATGTATGATCAATTGAATAGTTTTGCATGTTATAGTTTTGAAGGAACAACAATTATAGACCCAGCATTAGATGTGGGAGATATTATTATTATTAATCATAAAAGAGTGATTTATCAAGGAGATTTGGAATATGTAGGCAAGTTCAAGGTTTCTATTTCCAGCAAAATACAGGCAAAGTCAAAAGAAGAAACAACTAGAACAGTCATATCAGATAAGACAAAGATAAGAAGGGTACAAAGTCAAATAGACCAAGTAGAAGGAATAATTACACAATTAGTACAAGAAACTAAAGAATATGAAGACAAATTTACACAGGTACAGCAAAATGTGGATAGTATAAAACAAAATGTAGGCGATATTGTTGATTATAAAAGAGTAGTAGAAGGTGCAACAGAGGTTCATTTAATCAATTCAGCAGAATTAGAAGTGTTAAAATTAAACATGGAAGGAAACAAAACATACAATCATTATCTTTATCCAAGTAGTGATTTATATCTTATGGAATATTTATACCCAGATATAAATAAATACCTATAGACAAATTTCGACACAAGAAATATCAATAAAGTGTTAAACTATCTATATAAGGAGGAATAAGAATGAAGATAAACATGTTAAAGCCATATTGGATAGTCGGTACATTAATTACAGCAAGTATAGCAATAGTAGGAACCTATAATTTTATCGTAGCTAATACACAAGAAAAAAACACCATGGAAACATCTTATATACAACAAGCTGAAAATGAAACAAAAGAAAACTATCAAGAACAAATTAATCAGTTAATGCAAAGATTAAATGAAAATGAACAAAACATAACAGATTTACAAGGAAAAGTATCTGCGTTAGAGGTTGAAAATAGTAACAAAACACGAGAAATAGCCAATTTACAAAATCATTTGCAGAAAAAGAACACGACGACAAAAACAGTAACAGTGAATAATGCTGATTTAGAACAAGTAAAGAAAAAATTAGATACGACAACAGAAAAAGTAGAAATGGTAGATAAGAATGTTACAAATAGAGAGGAAGAATTGAAGAAAAAGAAAAAAAGACTTGAAGAAGCTGATACTAAATTAAAGGAAATATATAAAAAATATCCAATTCCTTCCCATGAAAAATATAAGTTAGAGGCGGAGATACATGCCTTACAAGAAAAAGAACAAAATGAAGATGTTATCCATAAAATTAATGATTTAAAAATCCAATTAGAAGACATCAAAAAAATAATGGAAGAAGAAAGTAATTTAGATAATGAAATAAAAAAATTAAAACAGGAAATGTTAGCAATGTAATGTTTAACATAAAGAAGGTATTTAAATGCCTTCTTTTATTTTTATTATGGAGGAAAATATGATATATAAAATAATAGTAGATAAGCAAAGTAGGAAAAATCCTTCGAAAGAAAAGCGAGAATATAATATAGACATAGAAGAATTAAGAATGAAAGAAGATGTATGTGATACATTGACAATAGAAAGGGATAAAACATATGTAAACAGAAGGTTATCTTTATCAGAATATCAAGTATTAAGTGTATTAGATAAACCAATGATAGAAAATTTAGAAGAAGTAAACATACAACTTTTCGAAGGGGATAATTATATATATGTATTTGATATGACTGGGAATAAATTATATGCGGAATACATAATAAAAAATGATTTTACTGATATTTATTGTACAAAAAATGAGATGAATAGTTCGATCAATCAAACAGCACAAAAAATAGAGCTATCGATAAACCAAAAATTGACAGAATATTCAACAACAGAAGAAATGAATAGTGCAATTGAAATGAAGGCTGATAGTATAACAAGTACAGTGTCAAAAACTTATGTTAATAAAAATGAACTCAATACAGCAAAATCAGAAATAAAGCAAACTACAGATAACATAACAAGTGAAGTGTCGAAGAAAGTGGGGAACCATGAAATTATATCAAAAATTAATCAATCTGCTGAATTAGTCCAAATTGATGGGAATAAAATTTCTCTTAAACGGTAAGCAAATAAATTTAACAAGTGATAATACCATCATAAAAAGTAATAATTTCAATGTTGATAAAAATGGAAATATGACATGTACAAATGCGAATGTAACTGGGACTATCAATAGTAGTAATGCTACCATTACGGGGGGAAGGATAAATTTAAATGCAGACAGAAGGTTAGGAGACCAAATTTTTAGAATTGAAGATGATTGTAATGCAAAAACATATATTGGTTCAGTCAATGCTTCCATCGGTTATATTGGAACAGATATATCTACAGGAGTATATATTCAAGGAAGGGCAGGAGGACAAGCAATAGTGCGAGCTGATGTGCTGTCAAATAATTCATTACAAAAATACAAGAAAAATTTTGAACCATTACAAGATGCATTAAATATAGTAAAATCGACTGATATATATAAATATAATTTAAATGTGCAGGACAATAATGACAAAAAACGCATCGGCTTTGTTATTGGGAAAGATTATAAGTATGCCAATGAAATAACAGTATTAGATGATGAAGGCAAAGAAATAGGAGCTGATTTGTATTCCATGGTATCAGTAGCATATAAAGCAATACAAGAAATAGCAGAGAAAAATGTAGTTTTTGAAGAAAGAATAAAAGTTTTAGAAAAGGAGATAAAAAATGGAAATAGTAAAATTTGAAGATGGACAATTGATCAGGGCTGCATACGTAAGAATTGATCATGTTGAACATGAGGTAACGCCATCTGAATATAGTGGAAATACACCACTATCTAGTTATAATTTAAATAGGATGCAGAGAAATTTATTAACCTATAAAGTTAAACAAAAAATAACAACAAAAAGTACAGCAGGGGCAGAAATTGAATTACCTTGTTATTATAAAGTAGGACAAGATGTACTAGATGTATTTTTAAATGGAGAAAAATTACTGTTAAGTAGTAGTGAAGAAGGAAATGATGGACATTATCAAGAAGTAGGAGAGTTAGATAGTATAAGTAAGAAAATACAAATAACGATGGATTGGAATTTAGAGAGTGGAGATATGCTGGAGTTAGTAGTAAGGGGGAAATATTATGATACCGAGATGTAAACAAAAAGATAAAGAAGAACATATAACAGAGCAAGAATATGCGACTAATGAATATATCGATGGTAATAGAGTTTATAGAAAAAGAATGCTGTTAGGGGTAGGACCAGACGATTCATTAGAAAAAAGTTATCCCATAGGAATAAGTAGTTATAATATCGTAAGGATTAATATAATGATGAGAAATGGTTCTTTGGCCATTCCTCTGCCAATTTCCTCACTAGATTCAACAGCTATTGTTAATTATTATATGAATGGAACCAATTTAATAATACAATCAGGAAGGAATAGGAGTAGTTTTACAATAAGGGCTGAAATTTATTACATTAAATAAGAAAGGAAAATATGAAACATACAGTAATGGTGACGGTAATTAGTTTTTTAGGAACATGTCTAGGAACAATAGG